>CP060221.1:2217500-2515055 GCA_023898405.1 Myxococcales bacterium | reverse complement strand
TGTGAACATTCTAGGGGAATGCTAATAAAAAATGGACTTAAGAAAGAGAAAAAACTAAATAAGTTCTCACCCAATTTCATCTTTTTCCCTTCCTTAAAAAGTCTCAGGGCCTAAATCTCTAGTTTATTAAATCGTCTGCATAATCCTTTCCTACTGAACAGTTAAAAATTAGCGTGTATTCCCCAAACCTCATAAAACTGCAGCGCTCAGCAAAAGATATAGAACGATGATTCATACTTTGATATCAAACGCTTACCCGAGAGAGCCCATGCATAAAGCGGCATCATTGCTAAATAAGATCCTGCTTCATCAACCTAGATGCGGTTTTCTTCTGGTATATCGGCTAAGCGAAAAAAATATTTATTTTGCTTTATTTAAGATATGATTACACTGTTTGCTAAAACTTATTTCCGTAGTCGTCGAAAATATTTCCAAAACAGTTGCAAAGAAATTGTAGTTCAGAAACCAATAGTAAAAAATCTATATTTTTACCATTCTTATAAAAGAGGTCTTCAGATTAGATGCCATTGACGTATTTTAGTAACACTGCATAAATTTTATGTAAAAAACAATTAAAATACACAGAGGCCTTCATGAAAAATAATAGTTATAAAATTATTACAATAATTTTATTTTTATCTTCCAAACTTATTTATGGTTGGCATAACAATAACGCTGATACAACTAGCCAATATTATTTCCTTCTTCAACAACTAAATGAGCTCATGCCTGATGAAGCACGCATAAACCACATATTTGAACTTAATCGCATTTCAGAAACTTCTGATCTCGAGAACGTTAGCTCACTCATACAATCGTGGTATCAAATTTTACGAACAAGACAGAGGCTCTCTCGCCTTCCTCAAAGTCTTCCTTCTTGCATAGCCAAGCAGTGTCACCCATCTATATCAAGAACTGTAAATAAATTCTTTGAGGGCTGCATATCCGGTGTCAGGTTAGGAACTCTTGCCGATGGATTTATGATGTTAATCCATCATATTTGTTTACCTCAATTATTATCGCCATCACTGCTAGCCGTACCGCCTTTGGTTATCACTTATGGTATGGTTGCTAAGTGTGGTTGCCTTTTTGGAACCGCTTACTGTGCCCATCAACTCTATGAAGAATGTTTGGATATTTGTCCTCGTTATGCACCACCCTCTTTTAAAAGCTTACTACTGCAGTATCGGATAAATCCAGATACACTCTCTCAACAAACAGAGAATATTCTCTACTTAATGTATGCCTTTTTAATTTTGGAAAAGGACCCTGCAGACGAAGCTCAAATTTTTGATATATAAGCGCTAGAAAACAATTTATGCATTATATCTTTGAGCAAGATCCTTTCTAATACTCACACAGTAATGACCCGGTGAGTAAATAGGAAAAGCGGCTAAGAATTCATTTTTATACAAGTCGCTTAGATTAATATTTTTATCTACACCAAAATATTTTTTTAGGAGACTAAATTCATTACTTTTCTCTTCATAATGCATTCCATAATTATAAAAATGTAACGTTCCAACTTTAGTTTCTGAAAAAATATGCAATACTGATCCGCCGCTTGTTGAAATCACAAGATATTTTTTTTGTGATGGAACAAATAGACCTATTAACCCGAGTCCTGGATTGCCCAATTGAGAATTTTTTATGTAAGAATTTGACTGCTCTGGATGAAATGACAAATTGTCAAGCTTGTTAAGATAGTACCTTGCATGAATTAAAGATCTTAGAGTGTAAATTAAAAAATTATCAACGTGGATCCTATTGAGGATTTCTAGTCTTTTCTTAGGAGGTGCTTTTTTTAAAACTTCTATAAGCTGCTTAAATTCTGCAGCAAAATACCTTTCTGAAAAACCCGGCACTTTTTGGTACTCATCGTAAAATTTATCCAACCGCTCAATAAATTCTACATACTGCTGATCCTTGTCTAGCACCCATAACAGAAAGCTGACCCAAGCAGCCCTTAGCCAGCAATTTCCATCGCCTGCAATACCTACATGATAGTAATGCTCAGGTGTAATACCTGCCGTTTTAAAATTTGGACTAATGTGCGCTTGGCTATTACTAAGTGTAACCTTGTACCCTAATTCCCCATAAGTGTCTGGATTAGCCCAATCTACCTTAGCTAAGGCTTCGTAATTAAAATTATCTTTGGAAAATTCTTCGCTTATATCGTGTTGTCTTTGCTTATCATTAACCTGGTTAAGTTTCCCGGTCTTTTTTTTGTCAGGCGCCTTAGGCGCCTGCTTTGTCTGGGGCAAGCCCATATTTTGCTCTGATTTGGAGCCTAAGCCATGAGAATCTTTGGATAAATCTCCGGTACAGGCACTCGTAATTGCTAACATAAACAATGCATTAATTTTGATCATCTTAAAACCACATTTTTGTAGACTAGAAATACACCATGCAAAATAAAAGTAAATAATGGCATCAGATTATAACTACTAAACATTCTAGGTAAATATTTTGTTTTATCTGCTAATTATTTTTTAAGTCCGATAAGCATAATCAAAGAAAAGATCTGAGAGATAATTTTGCATGCTATTCCTGGATACTGTGCCGTTATGCTTTGGAAATCGAGATATTTTAATAACTCTATACAAAGTGATATAGGCAAAATAAATATGAAGATAAGTAAGTGATAGCCATTAGTGATTTTTAAGACTAAAAATTTTAGTACGAGGCAACTATAAGAGGTCTAGCAATTGCTATTGTGAGCGCTGACGCGATTTTTAAAATGTGTGATTTAAACATAGATCATTAACGTATTATCAAGAGCAAAAAATGTCCTATTTTAAGTTTAACAATATAAAATTTTACATGAAAAAATTTACCATTTTGTTTTTATGCTCAAAATTCATTTACACTACTCATCCTGGAATAGCTCACTACACAGACAACGTCGAAACTGGAATAGCTGTCAGCAGCGAAAATTTTTACAACGAAATAAGTTTTAAAAAAAATATTTTTAATTTAAATTCCCCAACTGAAAGACTCAGCATTAATAATATTCCTTTTCTAAAACTTACATTTCCTCATTACAAAGATGAATTATCAATAATTAAACACTTTTTTTATAAAGGAGTTGGCTGTTTAAATGAAAATAAAATTAGGGCCCCCAGCCTTTATTCAAAAATAAAGTTTTTCACTCCAAAAGACGAAATTGAATTTGTGGAAATGTCGGAAATAAAAGTACTAAAACCAGGAAACATATTCGGCAAGAGCTCGCTGGTAACGACGCATGTCATCCCCTGCGTGGTAATTACTGCGCACAACAAAAGAAATAATTACATCGGACTTGCACACATGCCAGGCAGTCCCATTGACCTAAAATTAAAAGAGGGGGTTAATCCTCTTTCCTCTTACTGGGAAAATACTGATTTTGAACGCATCAAAGAAAATCTCCTAAAAAAAAGCATAAAATACTTTTTGCAAATGTTGACTGACGACAATATCGAAAATAGTGACATGTTAATCAATATATTTGGAGGAGCACTCAACCGCCTACTGCTTATTCAAATTATTAATTTTCTGGACAAATTCCAAATCAAAGTTGATATCAATTGCATACATCCAGGAAAATTCCTAAGCAATGAAGAAAGAATAAAATTTTCATTTGAAAATGATAGGCTCAGACAAAATATAGAAATTAATTCCGGTGGTGAAGTTTTTTTGTTAAAGCATCATTCTGTACTTAATAAAAAAATCAAATTTGATAATAAAGAAGCTGTAAGGCACCAGAAACTACCCTTAGAAATTCTATCTGAGATAGATTATTCGCGCGTTCCCTCCTTCTTTTACCAAGTAAGAAAAGAAAGGCTTGCGCAGTTTACGAAAATCTATGTAAAATTTTTGGGCACCGAAGTAATCCCAAACACATATATTACCAGCGAATCCCAAGAAATTGCCAAAGACTTATTCACCCATTATTCTCCTCTATTTGGAGATATAATCCGTTTCGAAGAATTAATTGAGAGAGTGAGCTTGCTTTTTCATTTGCAGAACAACGGCTTCATCGGCCTTTACCATGATGATACGCTGAACTTAAAAAAGATTAGTTTGGAACTACAAGAAATCTTAGAATCACTCAGCGCCCGAGAATTTGAAGACACATGCGGTATTATTTACACAATTATGAGCTTAGGTATACAAATCCCTAAATTTTTATCGGCCATGGAAAATGGAAACTACAATTCCAAGCAATTTAAAGATTTTTATTCTGAAGAGCTTGCCCCTCTAATCAAAATCCTCTCACCAAATGAAAGCCTATTTAACGAACAAATCATTGGCAGATTAAAAAGAGGCACCTTCAAACATTTAAAAAAAATGACTTCTCCTAAAAAATTAATAGTCACCGGTTAAAACTTTTTCGGTTGGGGATTTTCACCGCGTTATATTGTTTGCTGCTGGATCTTTTGAAAAAAATACGGGATTAGCCATCAAGACATCGTTGTTTGTGTTTTCGATAAAGGAAGCATTAGGGGTGGTAAAAGTGGGAGACAATTGCTATCTTCCGCTTTCAACTAAGTCATCCTAGAGAGTGGGAAGTTTTTCATGAAACTCTATTCTCATTTATTGTGCATCTTCACGCTCTTAATCTACGGCGAAAGTATTTTCGCTTTAAAAAAGATTGGAGAGATTTCAATAATAAAAAAAAAGATCGTTTACGATACAGGAGAATTGCCAGAGCAAGTAGATAATTTTTTTGAATGCATTGAACCTATTGGGAAGAAAAAGAAAAGAAAGAAAAGAAGAAAATTAAAATATCTGAAACAAGCTCAGAAATATGAGACATTAATAAAACACCCAGTGTATTATTCAAAAAGCTATAGAAAACTTAGTAACGATAATAAAATAAAAATAGATAAAGCATTACAGAAATTTCCCTGCAAAAAATCAAAACAACAACAGTGCTACAGAAATTTAAAAAAAGGCAAATCAAGCATTATTTTCATGTTGAGCTATGATGAATGCCAAATTTTGGCTTTTTGTTTCCTATCCCCAAAAAATAGTTTGCTTAATACTCTTTGGATCGATGAAACCATATTGCACCAGCTTACATTTTTTAGATTCAAAAAATTATGTAATATGATTGCTAAGAAACTGGATGAAGAATCGGTCATTGCTTTCACTACTAATAAAGCACAAATTTTTTATAATCTGCTGAAGGGACATGATTTTGGAGTTTTTACCTCCTATTTTCATCGTGGCGATGAGTGCATATACTACGAGCTCAGAAAAGAAGATATAACTTTGGCTGCCCATCAAAAAAAACCTCACAAAAATGAGAGGTTTTTACTGAATCCTTAAACCAATAATTTTACGGTTTCTAAATAATATGAGGCTCAAGCTTAACAATAAGATCTGTTTGATTTACATCTGGAGATGTCACATCAACAGGCTGTGAGAAATCATTTGGCGATCCATAAAATCCATCCACCGCATAAATATCGTTGTTATAAACGACTATGCCGTTGATATTTCTCATTTCATTAAGACTATCGACCAAGGTTGTCGTCTGTTGAAAAGTTGTGTTTAAAAATACTCCGATCCCGTGCGGATAAGCTCCATTTCCACTTGAAGATTGAAAGGAAACCAATATGTAGTTGTCATAGAAATCAACGTCTTGAGGTTTTGCACCAACAGGTATCGTGAGTGGAGTATCTACTATGGCCCCATCAGGACTAATGCGATAGACTTGATTATCCTCTTCAGCTGCGACAAAAATATATCCTGAAGCATCGACGCCAAGCTGAGCTAGTTCACTTGCAGAGTTGCCAACAGAAACATAACCTGTGCCGGAATTCCAAGTGTTATCCCATGTCACGTTTCCGTTGCTATCCAAGTTAAACTTATAAACCCGCCCCAACTGGTCAGAGGAAATAAACATAGTATTTCCACTGATGGTGACTCCCTGTGCATCAAAATCATTATTACCGGTATCACTAATGCCTACCAGAGTATCGAGCTCAATATATACCGGTGAACTTAGGTCCCCATTGATAACCATTAATTCATCTGAATCACCTAAGGCGGCATACACTTTATTACTTAATGGATGAGCTGCCATTGACTTACAATAACGTGTTGTATTGGTGGCACTGTATATGTACGAATCGACAAAGGCTCCTGAAAGATCGTAGGAGAGCACAGGCTTATTATTACCAGTTAAAATGAAGCAAGTATAAAACCTATCCCCCATCTGGGTTATGGCACGCATTGAAAAAACATCATCAGCAATATTATGAATCGTATCGTTGATAAAAACCGAATAGGTAAAATCAAAAGGACTATCAATGATCGGTTCGGCATTAGCTCCGTTACAAACGTAAGAGGTCTCATCTATTTCACTCTCTTCTAAAAGTGAGTTTCTATTTCTATCGATCCCAACTTCAATTTTTTGTCCACCGCTTTCACAATTTCCCCCGCTTTCTTCTGTTGTTATCCGAGTAAGACTACTAAAACCATCACCACCATCATTCCCATCTGAACCAGGAAGGCCTGGGGGACCTGGTAACACGGGTGGAAAAACAGGCTCTGTTGCAACGGCAGGATAATCTGTAACAACGGGCGACGCTATGAGGGAAAGGCTTTTCTCTTCTTTCACAGCGATGCTTGGTTTATTATCTTTAACCATGCTGTATTCTTTTTCCTCACTATTTACCGGTACTTCCCTATGTCGATTAGACTTATTGCAGCTGCTGATAAAAAGGAGTCCCATTAGTACGGCAATTTTTTTCATGTGTTACACCGGTTAGCTAAGGAAATAAGATTTTTCAAAAGAAGAGTAGCAACTTGATTTTAATTCACATATAACTTAGACAATAAAACTAAAATAATATGAAAAAACAAACAACTACAAGCAACAATTAAAATCTATATAATTTTAAAAAATATCAAAACAAAAAATCGTCAGCACTGCGCCATAAAACGCCATATTTCATTATTAATAGAGTAAAAATAAAGCAATCTCTTGATATCTCTACAGACAGTAAATTCTTATTTCTCATTTATAAAACTCAAAAATTTTAATAACGATTTCCCCTTTATCGATAAAAATAATTAAGAATTATCTTTGAAAATAATTTTTAATGTTTTTTAAAGTCAATTTAGGTAGGTGCTCAAGTTGAACACCTTTTCGATCTTTAGGGGGCTAATTGCCTCTGAACGACACTTGAAAACTTTTAAAAAGAAGCTTCTAAGTTGATTTGCTTTGGTGGCAGCATGTGACTTGAAAATATCCTGCTCGCAGTGATTTATAAGCATTTCTCGTTGCCTGCAGAAAAAATTATGTTCTACCAAAAGATTGATTACCTCGTGAGAAAAAATTATGTAAAAAATCTCTGATTTAAAATCCTCGAGAGCCACTTCATTTCCAGGCCTATACCTAGGCGGCCAACTGATGTTCTGAGGCGACCGGCCTAACTTTATCTCTCGAAAATTCTGGACATACTGGCTTTTCAACAAAACTACCGTCAGAGAAAAATTCTAAGTACCCTCGTGATTCATCATAAACGAGAATATCAGGGTCATCAAAAGCAAAAAAAGGATTGTGAATCGATTCAACAAGCAACCCATTTTTTCCGGAATACCACGTGTGACGAACGTTTCGTGGTAACCACACTCTATCTCCGCATTTAACCGGGATGCTTTTAATCGCTTGCCCTAATGGTGCAACAATAAAAAACCCTGAACCTTCTATAACGGTCACAAGTCTGTCTGAGTAAAGATGTGTATGAATACGATTATCTTCAGCTGTTTCGGCGGGAAATTTAATATGCAGTAAACCTGTTTGGCCAGGTTGGGCTAACACAAGTCTAGCCTCCATATATCTTTCGTATGGAATCCAAGGCTTAGTTTCAGCCAATGCGTTCAAGTAAGGACTTTCTTTTGAGAATGGCTGTTGATTATGCTCTAAAAATCTGTTTTCGTCCCAACGTCTTTTAGTTTCTTGTTCTAAACTTGAAATATCGATCATGCTGTATCCCTTTGGTTTTTAGCGTAAAGGCAATTAATATTTTACTATTTGTTGTGTTTTGGAAAAAATTTATTCTAGAGCTGAGTAATTTTTTCAGCTTGTTCAACATAATAAAAAACCAAGCACGCCAGAAGCTCTTTAGGAGACTGCCAAACAAAGCTGTGCAAGGTGCTTATGAAAAGCTTGGATCACAGCCCAAGCTTGTCGTTGAACTTGCAAAAGTAAATCAATATTCATTGGCTCTTTTTTTTGGTCTAGAGTTTTTTTCAATATTATAATTCCCATATCAGCGTGATGGCAATCTTCCTCAGCATGCAATTGAAAGTAGCCTTTTGGGTCATTATTAAAAAAAACTGGCCGAAAATGTTGATGGAACTTGGCTGATGCTTTTTCACGAACTAAATGCACTAAAACAATTCGCTCTAAATCACCTAAGGTCATCATTTTCATGGTGAACCACTGCCCAAGAGCCTCAAGTACTGGATCCCAGACTTCTTGCTTCCAGCTCTGCTCGCCCGATAGGCGCACGTTGTGTCCGTATTCCTCTTTTAAATGATGATAGGAAAGCTCGAGATACTCCAAATGTTGCGAAAATACCACGCGCGCCATCACCATTTTTTGGAATTCGTTGGACCAAATTTTCAAATAAGCGAGCAGAACCTTTCGTGATTTTTCGCTGGAGAAATAACCTGATTCGGCGAGAGCAAAAAGTGGACTATCGTCTAAGCATCTCAGAAACTTTTCATTGGCGTTTATAAGTTCGTCTAGCATTATTAATCTCCACCATAAATGGAGCCAAATTATTTCAAAAATGGCTATTTAATGAGCAGTTCCACATGAGGCGGGATTCCTTAAAAATAAATCCAGACTTCCGAGGAGAATTGAATGCTCAGTGCAGAAAAAATCGATCAGCTCAAGTCACATGGTTATTGCGTGCTTCCTAAGTTTTTGGATGAAAGCACATGTAAATTAATGCTCTTTAGAGCAAGAACTATAGTTGAAGAGTTTGATCCCAGCTCAGACAAACGAAGTTATTCATTCGATCCAAGCCTAAAAAGCAATGCCCAGCGAAATGACTCCTACTTTAGCGAGAGCCTGAATGGAGTCCGTTGTTTTTTTGAAACTGATTCCTTTGGCCCTGAGGGAAATGATTTTAAAAACAAAATGCAATCTATAGTGAAGATTGGACATGCTCTCCATGACTTAGATCCAGTATTTTACAATTATTCTCACTCGCCAAAAATCCATGAAATAGCAAATGACTTAGGATACATACGGCCTCTTATTGGACAATCGAGGTATTTTTTTAGATTGCCCGGGAGCCGAAAAACTTTTGATCCTCATCAAGATTCTACGGTTTTATACACTAAACCCTTATCCTGCATTGCCCTGTGGCTGGCTTTAGAAGATGCCGCCGTTGATAATGGGTGCCTCTGGGTTCTTCCAGGATCTCATCGCCTAGGACTTCTTCGAAGAATAATCAAAGACCAAGATGGGCAAGGTAACTTGCTGAGTTTAAGTGAGAATACCGCCATCAACAATGATGAGTTTATTCCCCTAGAAGTCCGTGCTCGAACTTTGATTATTTTCAGTGGCGAACTCATCCATAAAAGCAATCGCAATATTTCGCAAAATTCTAGACAGGCTTATGCCATGCACCTCATTGAGGGTGCCGATGGATTTTGTTACCCGCAAGATAATTGGCTTCAGCGACCTGGAGGTTTTAATGAGCTTTAGTGCTGTAATCAAGAAATTTCATAACATGAGCTGAGGCGATATTCCCCTTAAAGCATTCACATGCTGATTCACCACATCTTCAAAATTGCGATAAAGGGGCTATCTCGCCCTTGTTTCTAAATCTTGGTGTCATTTGTCTTCTTTGGCTTAAATAATTTAAATAAGTATCACGTGGTGAATTTAGACTCAGCAACCGATCGCCAAAAAACTTATGTCAAATCAGCTAGCTCTTCCCCAGATTCCCTATTTTATATACAGGAAGCTTCTAGAGCTATTTTATGTTTCCTGTTTTTTAGTGATTTGTGTGCGGGAAACCTATATTTGACACATCAGGCTGATAAAAAATATCAGCCTGGTGCTTTCTTTCTAGGCTTTGATCCTTGAGCTGCAACAACGTAGCAGATTCCCAAAGCAAGCTAAGCCAGGCTTTTTGATAACTAATTCTTACATTCAAGCTCATCTAATAATTGTTCTAAATCAAGCTCATCAACGTCATAGAATTTTTTGCTTTTGGCTTTTTCTTTGTAGTTATTTGCTAAATTGTATTGCTCTTTATTTTCTAGACAGTCAGCTATTTTATTACAAAGAGTTAG
Organism: Myxococcales bacterium; assembly: GCA_023898405.1. Lineage (NCBI taxonomy): Bacteria > Pseudomonadati > Myxococcota > Myxococcia > Myxococcales > Myxococcales bacterium. Next base: position 2,504,744 of record CP060221.1, on the reverse strand, counting down.
TTTGCGATCCTTTTCGTCAGTTAATCCGTTAGCTCGTTGATAATTTTTTTGCGCTTCTGAGCAAAGACCAAATTGCCTATACATGTCTCCCCATTGCTCATAAATAACTGCACAATCAGGCTCAGTTTTAGTCATTTTTTTATAGCATTTTTCTAATCCAATTAGGTTTTCGGTAATAGTGAAAAGTTTTATGGCTTTTTTCCATTCGGTTAAATGGGAGAAAATTTCTCCCATTTTATTGTATGGTTCAACCATGGTTTTATTTAGCTTCAAGGCTTCAGCATAGTGCCCGAGAGCTACTTTATAACTGTTTTCTTCTCTCCATAGGTCTCCAAGCCTATTGTGGCATAAGGCTCGTTTGTTAACACAAGCTGAATTGTACGGGTAATTGATTAAATAACTAATAGCTGTTTGATAGTATTCTTTATCGGCACTGTTATCCTTAAAAACATCCATCTCAATAACACTATCCTTTAACCTATTCTTAAGCGTTTCATAAGAATCTTTTAATAATATAAATAATAAATTACTTAATTGCTTTTGTAGTTGCTCGTATTCAGGCCCTATAAAACTTCCTAATATTTGGTGGTAGCTTGTCATCTGCTGCACCACAACAGAAAGGTTATAATTTTTTTCTCTTAAGGCATCGGTGTCTGCATATTTTTCTAAGGTTCTAAAAATATTTACACTTAGTTTAGTTATTGCTTCTAAATTATTTTTATCAAAGTGTTCGTCTTCAATACACTGAGTTGTTAGAGTTAAATCATATAATTGTTTTATAAATTGGAAGTAATCATTGTTAGAAGCATTATTATTACAAGAGTTTTCATTCCTATAAGAAGGAGTCCACAACTTAAAATTACTATAATTAATTTCAACATAGTGATTATTATTAAAATTTGATAAATAGATTACTGAGTCTTTAATGATTGCTGTAATACTTTGCAAATTTGAAGATATTAATTCAAGTAGACTGCGGTATATATCGAGAGATTCATGCGGCAAATCGTATTTACCTAAATTAGCGTTTTTTTTAGTGAATGATGTTGCCTTATGAATAGTATCAAAGATAGTTGTTTCTTTAATTGATTCTTCGGACTGCGGCTGATGAAAAAGAGCGATCTTATTGATGATCTGGCCCAACATTATTTTAGCCTTGTCGCTCATCGAGTGATTATTATTGTGTATGTAAAGAAGCGTATTTGCTAAGTGTTCAACTTTTTTTAAGGGTTTTACGTGAGTAACTACCAAAGCAACACTCCCGTTAAGTTCTTGTATATCATTAAAGTTCTCACAGAATTGTTCAAAAATAGAAATAAAAAGAGCGCCATTTTCTGCTGTGATGGAAGCTTCGCTTACGACCAAAACAAATTTTAGTTTTTTATGATGATCATACAGTTGCTTGCGATAAAAGTTGTTGGCAATGGCCTGCGATAGTTCGTGAGTGTTAAAACCAGGAGTATCCCAAATAATCGTGCGTTCATCAGTATTAGACTGAGCCGTGATATATCTATAAGGTATTTGTGAACTCGAAATCCTATCTTGGTATTCTGTTGATACAGGGATTATCTTTATTTCACCTGTTACATCATCATAGTGACCTCTTAGGGGTACACCAGCAAGGCATAAAGCGAGCGTGCTTTTACCTGCACCACTAGGGCCAACAAGGATAATGGCCTGCTCAGCTTGTTCAGAAATGTGCTCGTTCCCTCCTGTGATTTTTTTGATAATTTCATTTGTAATGCGCTCCTTATCGTGATCGATTGAAAGCCCCGCAATGGATGATAAAAATACAAAAGAAAAAACCCAAGATGGTAGAAAATACATAGATTATCCTCCATGAAACCACTTAATTTATTCAAAACAGAGAAAATAGGAATATTATTCCAATAAGGTTATGTGGCCTTATTGGACACATAAAATCTGGTTAATTTATGATAATCCTATCCTAATTTGATAGAGATTGTTTTGTTTATAGACGGGTTGCTCTTTAAATGTATTAAACGGACATAGTTTTGCTATGCACCCTTGCTCAATCTTGGCTTGTGTTACTCATTTGAGCTAAAAAATATCGGATCCAGTTGTACCACCTACTATCATCCAGTTTCGCCACTTATATTTTTTGATTCTTTATCGATATACTGTCACCTTGCAAAAACATCTTATTTGGCAACGGATTTATTTTTACGATAACATCAAGCAGCATGCAAACACTAAATGATGCAGGTTATTCATGTTCACCAGTTTTATAAATTTTATTTGCCTTTCAATGCCTGTTATTTTTTCATTATCTTGCTCAGAAAAGATTAAAATGGCTTCAAAGCCTACCGAACCCACAATTGAAGCTACAGAAAACATAAATAAAGGAAAGCTCGAGCAATCCCCTATAGAAAACTCTCTCGAAGACGAACAAAGTATTTCTGGCAACGGATCACAAATTGATTCCTCCTCTTCAAGATCAAACAATAGCGATAATGCAGACACTCGCCTGCAATTTTGTGCCGATGGCAACCAAAATACCAAAATCACCACTGCTCCTGGCTGCCCTGCCTTTTTATACGGCAGCACCACCAATGGGAAAAATGGGCCAAGCAACCTGGTCACCATCGATCCTGTGACAGGGCTTGCCCAATTAATTGCCCAGATTCCAGACTTTGAAAGGGTGAGCGCCATAGATTTCTCTCCAGCGGACGGAAAGCTCTACGGAACAGGCGAGAGAATTTCAGATCAAAAACTATTTTTGTTCACCATCGACTGCCAAACCGCCCAAACAACACCCATAGGACCAATCCACCCACTACCTGATATAGAGTTGGTCATAACAGACATCGATTTTGATGCAGCGGGTAAGCTCTACGCCTTTGTTGAAAATCCAGGTGATGATCCCACCTTTGCCAATACGCTCGTCAGCGTTGATACAAGCAATGCAAATATCACGGTAATCGGACAGGCTACCATAGATACTTCAGAATCAGGCAACGCTATCTCACGGGCGAGCTTTGAAAGTTGCGACATTTATCATGCCGGAGAAACCTCATCTACCCGTATCGATGTCACCACAGGAAAGGCCTTCCCCGGTCCAGCCCTCAGCTTTCCTGTAAATAGTTTTACTCGTTTAGCTGCTATGGATATAGATCCACAGACTCAAATTGTTTATGCGGCATACAAAGAAGACAATAGCTCGAATTATCTTGCCACCGTAGACCTCTCTACAGGTGTTGTCTCCTACGCCTCTAACTCCCCTGTTGATGCAGGACAAAGGCTTGATGGGATTGCCGTTAATCGCCTCGCCCAACTCTGCACATGTTCGTTTTGCGGCAACGGAATAAATGAAAGCGGTGAAGAATGCGATGATGGAAACTCAATATCTGAAGATGGCTGCTCCAATACCTGCCGAATCGAATACTGCGGCGACGGTATCATCCAAACAAGCCGTGGTGAAGAATGTGACGATGGCAATTATAGCAACGACGGCAATGGTTGCGATGCACAATGCCAAAGAAATAATGTCTGCGGCAATGGAATCGTAGAAGACGCTGCGGAGGCTTGTGATGATTCTGGATCGGGAACCACATGCACTGCCGATTGCATGTTTCCCCTTTGGGAATCAAGCATGGGACAGCAGTTGGTGGTAGGTGATGATTACCCATTCTCGAAGCCTCTTCCAGGCTTCCTCTTTAGATTGCAAGGAGGAAGTGCTTATCAGAATGTCTTCATTAACCCGAATGGTAACGTAACTTTTAATGATGGCGACCCTGACTATACCCCTTCGCTTCCTGAATTTCTCAACGGCAATCCAAGACTCGGTACCCTGTGGGCCGATCTCAGCCCACAAAATGGCGGTGGTGTGTATTTCAACACCATCGGCAACCGGGTCATTATCACTTGGCTCAACGCTCCCGAATATCCTAATATAGGAAGCAACACCTTCCAACTTCAATTCAACGGATTTGGCCACGTGCTCTTTAGCTACCAAGGTGTTACTCTGAGTGCAGCTCTCATAGGAATCACACCAGGAAATGGCGCAAACGATCCTGGTGAAACCGATTTTAGTGTTCAAATCCCTTCCTTTCCTTCGAGCTATTCTACCGGTACTTCCCCAACCATCTATGAAAACTTTTTGGGAAATGGCAGCACCGAGGATTTTGATCTCGCCAATCAATCCACCTACTTTGTGCCTCACCAAAATGATGATGGATGGGGTGTTTCGATGTATTAGCCAAATTTAGCTTTACGACAAGCCTTGCTCAGACTTGGCTTATGTTGTGGTTTTGCTCTTCTTATTCTTTATCAAATTCAAAATTTTGAGCAGCTTAGGCTAAATATTAAATATGCTCTAGCAGCAAGAACCCTCTAGAGCCAAACATCTAAAATAACTTTGCCCCACTTATCAGACCTCCCTAAATCAGAAAGCCAAAAGATCTGCTCTACTGTCTTAAGCATGTCGTAGTGATCATAATGATGTATAGAAAGAGCTTCTGGCTTAACTCCGCTCATAGTATCCATAAATGCCAAATTTTCTTTTTGCTCATTTACAATGCTTGGCCGTTTTTCATTTGAACTACCTGGTCCAATCATTATGAAACAAGGGAAGAAGTTTAACCGAGGCTAAGCTTACCTTTTTCCTCCAGTAATTTCCGAACCACTATTTTTAGCCCATTCCAAAACCAATACTTCTGATAATGGATATTATTAGAAACAACTATAAAATAGTATTAATACTAAATCGTAGTACTAATACTATTATACGAACTTATAATGGAACCACTGAAGAGATGAGGGTTTCTAAAAAAGGATAAAGCTGATGATGGCTGGCGAGTGGGTAATGTTGCAAAAAATCCTGATTTTGTGAATGGGCTCCATTTTTACTAATATTGAGGGATGAGAAAACACACTTCATCAGATTTTAAATGGCGCCATTATCAAGGCGAGGCAATCCTTCTTTGCGTACGTTGGTATCTTTGTTACAGGGTCAGTTATCGTGACCTAGAAGAGAAGATGAAAGAGCGTGGTCTAAATGCCGATCATACAACAATCTACCGATGTGTTCAGCACTATGCTCCCAAGATATAAAAGCGCGCCAGCTACTTTTTGAAATCACCAAATGATTCTTGGAAGCTTGATGAAACCTACGTCAAAGTAAAGGGAAAGTGGCTCTATCTCTATAGGGCTATCGATTCACGGGGACAGACTATTGATTTTTATCTTAGCAAAACCCGAAATCAAAAAGCTGCCAAGCTATTTTTAGGCAAGTTATCAATGCTACGCAGGAGCGCTGAGCCACGGACTTTAACTGTTGATCGCCACCCATCATATCCGGCTGCCTTATCTCAACTTCAAAGTGAAGGTAAGTATCTCAATGTGGAACTTAGGCAAAGCAAATATTTAAATAATATTATAGAGCAGGATCACAGGAGGATAAAATGGAAAACACGGCATAGCATGGGCTATTTCTCTTACAAGACAGCCTTCAACACAATTCGTGGAATTGAAACAATGCATATGCTATTCAATGGTCAGCTCTACCACTTAATGGATACAAGTTCACTATCAATTAAAAAGTTCATCAACAGACAATTTGGACTGAGTGACCCAATTCTTGAAATGTAAGTTAACCTATTGGAGGGGCATCTTTGTACTCTGTCATTGTTTGCAACACTACCCTATTTTGGATATGGCTTGACTGCGCCTATCGCAGAAAGTAAGCGCCGAGCTGTTAACCAATGAAGTTGATATAGCGAGCCAGTCGGTGGAGCAACTTGGTTGGTTTAAGCGTCTACTTAGATGGATTTGCTTGGGAGATTTTTGGTGGCAAATAAATTTATCGGCATAGCCCTGTTTGTATTTTTTACTTGTAATCTGGTGTCAGCGCAAGACGGGGGTGATAACTCCACCAACGACAATGAGACCAAAAGAAAGGTTCCAGATGGCTACGATGAATGCCATTGTACTCTTAAGCAATTACAAGACCTTTTTCATTTACCCTTGAAAGATGCGGCAAGAGTACTAGATGTTTGCGAGACAGCCTTAAAGAAAGAGGCTCGCAAACACGAAATTAATAAATGGCCATACCGAAAAATACGAAGCGTAGACATACAGATCGTCTACTATTTTTCCAAGTTTAAGGAAATCACATCATCTTACGAGAAATTAAAACATTTGACCTATATTACCAAACTTCAAATAATAAAAACTGTCATTAAGGAGAATCCAAATGTGGTATATCAAAATATCATGCCCAAGAGTGAACTCCAATCCTTCTCAAAAAAAATGAGTAACAATCTAGCAAGTTTTAAAGAGTTCGCCTCAAACCTCGAGCATAATAATACAGTAGAAATTGATTTAACCGATCTAGACCCTGGTTATGTTCGCAGACACCTTGATCAATTCAAACTCGAAATTACAGAGTGGATGAATAAAAACAACATTACAATTGCCCAAAACACTCAACGTGGCATCATCATTCAGGAATCACATAACAACATTTCGGATTCTCAAAACGCCCCAAGCGGTATACTCATTGAGGAATCAAATAGTGAAGTACAAGCCGGCAACGAAATCTTGTGCGACAAAGCAGAAGAAGATGAGTCTGTGTGTGCAAATTTGCTTGTAGATTTGTCTTCAATCATCGAAGGCAATACGAGTCAAGCTGATATAGATGACAAGGACAACAAAATGGAAAAAGACCCAAATTTCAAGATGGACCTTAGCTATATCCTCAACTTTGCCACCTAGACTAAAATTTCCAAATGAGTGAGCAGCAGGATTTTGGCTTGGATTTTTCTTGCGTGAGCCAGATGAGCGATGAAGAAAATCTTAGCCGTAGTGCAGTATAGAATAGGCTTTAGTGAGCGATAGCCTTATTCAAATGCCGCCAATCAAGATAGTTTTTGGCTTTGCACCTGGTTTTTGAGCAGGCCCAAGAACTCATAAAAGAAATTATGAAAACTCTTAAGATTAGTGAGGCTGTTTTGGCTCCAAATTCCTGGGTTTCGTTAGATGGGTGTTTTCAAAAAAAGCGGTTTATGCTTCTTATAATCATATGAGGGTGAATTTTTGGATATTGTTACTTATGATGGTCAGAAAATGTATAGGATTGAAGCTCAGCTAAAATGGGAAAAAATTGAAGAGCAACTGGTTAATAATCATTTGGGAGCGCTTAAGCTACATTTGCCAGTAAGGGGGCAAACTTTTGCATATGAACCTTATGTACCCAAAAGTAAATCTCCTCATATGTATGGTAATGACAATGGTAACCCTGCCGATATAAAAGCAAGCGACTATGAATTGCGACGAGCCATAAATGCTACTCAGCATTTAGCTGGGTCTGGTGAACGTTGCTGCAAAGTATGCATATCTTTTCAAAGCAGTCTTAGTTCTCATCACTGGTTAACCAATGAGCACGCTTTCACATTAATAAAATATATTAATAGTGGCAACTATCGTGCTCCTCTTAAACCTCATATTAATGATAATTAAATATAAATATGAAAATTAAAATTATTTTATTTTTCTTTGTGGCTCTATTCTGCAGCTGTAAAACTCATGTACGAGATGGTGAAATGATTGTTCAACGAGAGCTCCCTTTAGGCTTTCATATTTTGCCTAAGTTAACAGATCATTGGGAGGAACGCTCGCTTTGGGCTTTTGGAGAGGCCTTTGGGGATAAAGACGTGATAGCTTTGGGTGAGGCTCATCATACCTCAGGCGGCTTTTATCAGGCCAAGAGTGCTTTAATAAAATATTTAATATTAAAAAAGAACTTTAGAGCTGTTGCTTTCGAATCTAATTGGATTAGTGCACAATCCATTAATGACTATATTTTAGGAAAAACTAACGATGCAAAAACTGCGCTTTTGACTGGCGGTTACCGCGTTTGGTTTGACGAGAGCATTTTACAGCTAATAATTTGGATTCGTAATTACAATGATAGTCATCCTAATGAAAAAGTTGTTTTCTTCGGCTTTGATATGCAAGATCCTGCAAGCGCTGAAAGCTACCTAAATACTAACAGTAACTTACTCAAAAAAGCTGCTGAAATAACTGTTTCTTCTTACCAGAAAAGAAAAAAATGCTGGGAAACTCAAATTACAGCAGATAATTCTGAACCAGAAATATGTATGACTATTCGCGATGAAGCTATGGCTGATATTTTCATGTTTTTAAAAACTATTTATGCGCCCAATAAAAAAACTATTATTTGGGCGGCCAATGGTCATATTCAAAAGCATGGAGATATCTTTAAACCAATGGGTTATTTTTTGTCTAAAAAATTGGGTTTAAGCTATGCTTCAGTATTATTAGTTGCCTCACGTTACGACACTTACCAAAACTGGGTCAATCCCGTTGCGGCTCAATTAGAAGCCCCTAAAGAATCGTTAGAAGAATGGGCTGAAACTTTTGGCTATGATTCTTTATTTATCGATATGAAAAAACTAAATCCCGCATTGTTTGGCATGAGTGAAGAACAATTTGTTGCTCATGGACCATTAAACTATGTTGATGGAGCTATTTATCTTAAAACATCCGAAGCTATGACTCTAGTTGATTAATATTTTAGCTTCTAAATAAGTTCACATTGATGATTTCCGATTTATGTCATTCTTATTCAAACTTCTATAAAACTTACACACTACTTTAAAATTGAACACTCTTCTAAAACGGGATGATTATTCGTCTTCTGACAAACAATCTCACCAATGATATTATCGGTAGTTATGCTGACCAAGCTTATAATCGGGCATTTAGCACCAATGCTACGCCGGCCTTTAAAGTTGAGAGAAATTTGTTTTGTTATTGTAAAATTACTTCAATTATTAGCAGGCCATCAGTTTATATCCAAGTTCTTGGGCTCGCCTCTCCAAGGATAGCAATTGTTTCGCTTTATACGCCTGTTCGTAGGCGAGTTGGCCAGCTTCGTTAAAACTCTTGCGCTCCCTCAGCATCGTATACAGGATCTTGGCAAGCTTGTGGGCAGTTGCTGTAATTGCTTTTGGAGCACCAAGTCTTGCCCGCATTCGACGGAAATAGGCGCCAAGGGCCGTTTTAGAGCGGTAGAGAGAATTGGCTGCCAGGCGCAGGGCTTGTGATGCTCGATTGGCAGTTGGCTTGCTCCTACTGCTCAAAACCTTTCCACCGGAGATTTTATTGCCAGGGCAAAGGCCAAGCCAGGAAGCAAAGTGTTTCGAGCTTGGCCATTTTGACATATCGGTACCGGTTTCAGCCAGGATTTTTATAATGCTATTGGCTTCCAAACCAGGAATATCTGTGAGATTGACGTGAAGAATCTTTTCCAAAGTGATATCCGCTTCAAAGTGATAGGGGCTGGGATTGGATTTTGTTTTCCTCCGCGCTGTTCGCCGGTTTGTTGGAGATTCCTCCATCGAACTTGGAATCTCAGCTAGGGCTTCTTTTGCTCGTTCAGAAACTTGCCATTTCTTCAGCATTTGCTCTACAGCATCTTCACATTCTAAAGCCTGCTGGTGGAAAAAATCATAAGCCTCAAGTGCGTGTTTCAAGGCTAGTAGATGCTCTTGCCGATAGTTGCCATCGAGAGCTTTGGCTATTTCCTTTTCTTCTTTTTTGCATCGGCAATCTCGATATTTGGCCAAGGCTACTGGATTTCGCTCGCCAGAGACTATCGCCCGAATGATGCTCATCCCTGTAACACCGGTAATGTCTGTTACCACGTGGTTGAGTTGAAGATTCATTTGCACCAGAGCTTTATGCATCAATTGTACTTGCTGCGATGCCAACTCAAATAAACGGCTTCTCTGTCTTACATACCCACGGAATATCACCCCTTCGTCATCAGGGCGAAACGAACCTCGCAGTAACCCATAGGCGTGTAACTGTTGAATCCATTGGCAATCCTTCACGTCTGTTTTTCTACCTGGCACCGTTTTGAGGTAGTATGCATTTACTAGCATGACGTCTATGCCAGCTTGGGCCAAAATATCATAAACCGGGATCCAGTACACACCTGTGGACTCCATCGCTACGCTCTGGATACCATTTTGTTGGATCCACCTCAGCATATTTTTGAGATCTTCTGTGAAAGTCAGATATTCGCGTATCTCTTGGTGACCGTCGGCAAAACCAATACAAATAAATACAGACCTAGAGCCAATGTCTATGCCAGCAACACATGGATTCATGGGTGTTAGCCTAAAAGCAGATGAGGGTTGAGATTTTGGATATTTCTTGTTACTTCTCTTTGTCATGAAAAAAACCTCTTGCATGATCGGTTGTTGTTAAGTCGTTCATACAAGGGGTTATTACTTTTATGCAGGCCCCTCCGGGCTATGCTAGGTCAACACTTATTTTTAGACATTGCCAAGGATGCAGGCCTGGTGGGGAGCTTATAAGTAGTATAAACCGCTTTTTTTGAAAACACCCATCTAACGAAACCAGTAATTTGGAGCCAAAACGGCATTACTAATCTTAAGAGTTTTCATAATTTCTTTTATGAGTTCTTGGGCCTGCTCAAAAACCAGGTGCAAAGCCAAAAACTATCTTGATTGGCGGCATTTGAATAAAGCTATCGCCCAGAAAGCCCTTATTACTGCACTACGGTTTAACGTCGTAAGCTTTTAGCGCCTTGTGAATCGTAGATGTTGAAAGTTTCAAACTATTTTGTCTTATTAATTCAGATTGAATTCTTCTCGCCCCGAGGTTTCTTTCTAATCGAAGATTTAATATCTGCCCGTTTACTTTTAATGTTCGTTTTGTTTTGGGAGAACTATTGGGTTTGCGAGACAAATCCTTTAGAGGCTGTAAAAAAAATCAATTTGGCAATTTTAGTTCAATATCGCTGTGACAAAAGTATGACGTAAAAACCTTTTTGAAAGGAAATATCATGTCGTGCTTAGAGGCTGTAAAAAAAGTCTTTTAGGATAAATAGGTTCCAAAAATAACGTCGAGAATTGAAAGTATGACATGAGATTTTTTCGAGAGGAAATACCATGTCACGCTTGTATGAAACCTGCCTATCAGATGCAGCCTGGGAAGTAATAGAGCCTATTTCTCCTGCAGATTTAAAAAATGGCAGACTTCGATTCTATAGCGTGCGAGGCATAGTTGATGCCATTTTGTATATTTTGAAAAATGGTTGCAAGTAGCGCTGTTTGCCCAATGATTTCCCACCACGAGGTATCGTTTACCACTACTTTCGCACCTGGTCTATTTCTGGTTTGTGGCAGGCGTTAAATGCTGCTCTTGTAGCAATGGTGAGGAGCTATGCAGGTCGAGAACCAACTCCATCCCTTTCTTCCGTTGACTCTCAATCCCAGACGGCTGAGCCTGGGGTATATGACCGAGGTTTGGATGGAGGAAAGAAGATAAATGGAAGAAAGCGACATATTGCAGTTGACACCATGGGCCTGATGCTGCTGTGTATTTGCACTGCAGCAAATATGGCTGATAAGGTTGCCGGTGAGAGATTAGTCGTTGAGCTCAACAAGCGTGAAAACTTTCCCAGGATGGCGAAAATACTTGGTGATAATGCCTATCTAAATGTAGGTTCAAGCTTGAATGTAGGAGTAAGCACCGAAGCGGCAGAACGCCTGAAAGGACAAAAGGGATTTGTACCACAGATATTTCGTTGGGCAGTTGAAAGAACTTTTGCCTGGTTGAATAGAAACAGGCGCCTGGTTCGTAACTATGAGAAGAGTACAAGCTACCAGGAATCAATGAACTACATCGCTCATGCAAGGTTGTGCATAAAGCGATTGGAAAAGTGGCTTACCACCTAAATTTTGATTTATTTTACAGCTTCTAAGCTGTCAGAGACCCTCCTATAGGGCCTATCAACGGAATGAAAAAAAGTAGCGCTTTGGTTAAAAGAAACGTATCCAGAAATAAAAAAAAGCTGAAAAAGAAAAAGGTGAATTTTTTTTTGGCGATGAAACAAAAATGAAATCAAATCACTCATTCGAAAAAAGTTTCAGTTTTCCTGGACAAACACCAGTAGTAGAAAAGTCAGGAAGTCGGTTTAGCTTAAACGTCATATCAATACTGTCAGGTAAAGGTGTCATGCGATTTATGACTTTTAAAGAAAACTTTACTCAAAACACCTTCATTTCTTTTTTAGGTCGAATGCTGAGGAAAGCAAGAAAGAAAATATTTTTAATAGTGGACAATCATCGCTCACATCATGCAAAAAAAGTACAAAAATGGCTGCAGAAGCACAAAGATCGAATTGAAGTGTACTTTTTGCCGGCTTACTGCCCCGAAATGAACCCCACGGAGTTGTTAAATCAAGACCTCAAATCAAATGCATTTCGAGGAAAATTGTTTAAAAACCAGAAAGAAGTAGATATAGTCACACGTGTTTACCTGAGCGATATCCAATTTAATGAAAGTAAAGTAAAAAATTTTTTTAAACCAGATTCAGTTTCGTATGCCAGCCATCATGATTCAACCACTTATATGGATTGGTAATAGCCACCATTATGGGATTAGCTTCGCGAGTAAAATCAGAACCCAAGTCGTTTTAATAGCATATTAGCTCAGAAATCATGATTTTTGGCGAATTTCCACTAAGGACCGGTTCCTATACCCAAAGTTACGTAAGCTTTTTCAGCAGCCAACTGTTGTTTTGGCCTCAACCGTTAGCTATGGATAGATGCGTATTTTGGAAAAAGGGCTAGGCATTTTTCAAAAAAAGGCCTTTATTTTACTTGTACTAGTGATATAAAAACAATACTAATTAAGTCTGAGAAAAGAATGAAAAAGTGCATTTATTTATTATTTATGTTTTCCGTTTCAATTATCGCCATGCAAGAATCAAATAAAGAATCGTTAGTCCGCATGAATGCGGGTTTCAATCGTGAAGATATTGTGATGCTTCTTAACGAGGGCATTGCTAAAAAATTCAATCCTGAATTTGTGGAACCTAGTAAGTTATTCTGGCATAGTTTTACAGCTCTGTTTGGGGCAAAAAATGACTTGACCGCGCTGAAGTCTGCCGGCTCAAATAAGGAGACGCATCCACTAAGCTACCTACACTCTAAAAGCCCCCCGAGCCTTGCTCAGATTTTTGCTATGGAAAAACTGGTAAATGGCAAACTCCATGGGCGGAGCAGTATATTTTCTGATATAGCGGAAAGCATTAATAAAACGGACATTTTCTCCACCGGACTGGGTCGTGAAGGCAGCGGGGTTGATGAAGAATTCATGACCCACTTTATGAAAGAAATCTCCAACAGATCCACATCTGAACTATCAACGCTCATGGTAGAAATTGTCGCAGCAAAAATAGAAAAATTGGACGCGATAGTAGCGCAACAACGACAGCAGCGACTAAGCCAAATCACGTGGAATATACCAACCTTAGAGCTCCTTCCAGTGGAATGGATTTTCTCTAATGTGGAGGCGGTAAAATCACTTTACATGAAAATCCAGAAAGCTATGTGGCGCGATGGCTCTATGATAAATTCTTGTGGCTACATCGCCGCTCTTATGGCCCACGGTGTTATGGAACAGAATTTTGAACAGGTCATTAATGACTTTGATTTTAAGGAGTATCCGTACTTTTTTGGCGATCCGACAGTCTGTAATGTGATTGCGCCTCACGCATCGAAGGTGTTCAAGAGATATTTTGGTACGTATCTTCAGCTTGGCTCTTTGGCGCCCGACCTTTCTAGCTTTTCACGAAGCCACATGCGCAAAAAGGATAACTTCGATGCGGTTTTACATGATATCAATACATCACTCGATAACCTCAAGCCAATAATAATTTCTGTCTCAGGAAGTAAGTTTAGCATTGGGCATTGGGTGACTGTTGTAGGCAGAACAGACATTAAAGATTGCTACCTAATTTTAGATGGAACAGAGGGCGCCCTCTACCTGTGGACTCCTCTGGAGTTAGAGCATCATATGAACACGACTATTCATCAGGGAAAAATGTTTAGGCATATTGTTGATATTCAAGTTGCCGCAACGATTGCCCTATCTCCATTAGTTGGAGCCTGTACAATTTATGATTGGTTCAAAGGAACTCAATTTGGTAAAGAGTGCGAACAAGCGGTAAGCGAGATACTTAACACTGACGTCGAGAAATATTCATATTCCACCTACAATTTTCTTGTATTTGAAGAAGACGGTGTGTAAGAGGGTATCCGAAAAGGGTTACCCAAAAATTTTGAGGTCGAACTACTGTTCAAAAGAGAACGAAATTCATACCGTCGTTGTTGAAAATTAATCTATGCAATCAAAAATGCAACGACGTAAATTATGAAAAATCGATACAAGACTGATTTGAGTGATGAGCAGTGGCGACTTATTGAGCCGCTAATTCCACCAGCAAAGCCCGGCGGAAGACCACGTAAGACTGATATGCGCGATGTAGTCAATGGCTGCCGCTACATGCTTAGAACTGGATGTCAGTGGGAGCTTCTTCCGCTAGACTTTCCACCCAAATCAACGGTGTATGAGTATTTTTCGACTTGGTCGAAGGACGGTACCTTTGAGCGCATTTTGCATGTCCTGCGCGATATGGTGAGGGTTGACGCTAGAAGAAGCACAGAGCCAAGCGCTGCAATCGTCGACAGTCAAAGCGTTAAAACTGCGGTCCCTGCAATAGAAAAAGGATACGACGGTGCCAAGAAGATCAAAGGTCGTAAGCGTCATCTAGCAACAGATATTTTGGGCCTTGTCCTTGCGGTTGTTGTTCACTCTGCGGCGATTTCAGAGCGGGCTGGAGCGAAACTGCTTCTGCGACGATTGAAGCCATTATTTTCCAGCATAAAGATCTTTTTTGGCGATGGCGGGTATAGTGGCGAGCCGCTTAAACAGTGGGTATCAGATCTTTTCAATGCTTTGTTGAAAATAGTAAAAAGACCTCGAAAAAAATTTCAGATCGTCAAATTTCGTTGGGTCGTTGAGAGAACTTTCGGTTGGCTCAACAGCCAAAGGCGACTGAGCAAAGACTACGAGTATCTACCTCGCAACTCTGAGGCGTGGATCAAATTTGCGGCCATAAACACCATGACAAGGAGGTTACGACCAGGATAGAGCTTTTCTTCTTCGATAGACGTGTTCGCGATCATCTTTCATGGCATAGATTTGATTAGCCTTGCGATGCTATGCTCTCGAACAGATATTTATGGGTCCTGGGCAGAAAACTATAGAAAGCCACCTGCTTTTTTTAAATTTATTTCTCTACGATCATGCCCGAAGGCTAAAACTTTTCGGATGCCCTCTTAAAGATTGACATTTTTTAAAAACTGTGTCAATTTTTATTAATGATCCACGATAAGCTACCGCCAGTTCTAATAAAAAAAGGGATATTTACCTATACGCAAGCTGTAAAATGTGGGCTATCTCAGTATCATATTGAGCAATTAGTAAAACAGGGGCTCTTAGAGCACATCGATAGAGGGCTATATCAAATACCCACTGATTCTTTTGATAATGAAGATATTTATCGCCAAACAACGGTGATTGCTGGGTTTCCTTGCGCAATCTGCTTGTGGTCCGCTTTGGTATTTTATGATTTAACGGACGAAATAGACAAAGAAACCTGGGTTTGGGTTCCATTATCAAAGCGAGTAAAAAATAAATCTATCCATGCGGTCCGAAGAGCGAACCCAAAGTGGCGCACCGGAATAGATAAACATGAGGGCTATTGGATAACATCTATTGAGCGCACCATCGTCGAAGCTATAGCTTATCCTCGCTATATTGGAACACTTGCTGCACACAGTGCTGTTAAACGAGCTATTAATAAAAAACATACTGATATTTCAAAAATAATAGCGATGGCCAAGCAGCTAAATTTATTTCGCCGTATTAAAACCGTATTGGAGACTTATATTGACTACTAATAAACAATCAAAAAAGATCGTATCAGCACTAAAAGGGCTGGCAAGCTCAGGAAAAACTGAGTTTTCACTTAATCAACTCAGGGTTATAATCGCTTTAGAGCGCCTTGTAGCAAGATTAGAAAGCAATCCCATTTTGTCGAAACATTTAGTTTTTAAAGGTGGCTTTGCCTTGCTAAAGCACTTAAATTCGGCTCGCTTTACTCATGACCTGGATGCATCATATTTCCTTTTTCCGCTTGATAGGTTGATACCACTAATAAAGGATTCGATTAGTGCAAATCTTGAAGATGGCTTGTGGTATGGCGATGTAAGGCATGAAAGTATTCTGATTGAAAATGATTATGATGGCATACGTTTTAATTGTGCTTTTCAAATAGGTGAATCGCCTAATAGCGAAGCAAAGATTAAAAAACTATCAAGGATTCACTTCGATATCGGGCTATCGGATGAAAAATTTCCACAACTTGAAAAAATGGATATGCCTTCATTTATAGAGGATAATCGCTCAGTATCTTGGTATGTCTATCCGCTTGAGCAAATATTTGCAGAAAAACTTGAGACTTTCGTCAAGCGTGGTGCCAAGAACTCGCGAGCAAAAGACCTATATGACATGGTATCTATTTACCCACATTGTTCAAACGCCGTTAATCTAACCAAAACAATTCAGCAAGTTTTTAGGGATAGAAATACGGACTTGCCAAAGTCTGTCAAAGTATTCGGTGAAAATCTTGATCTAGAAATTTTGCGTGCCTCTTGGAGATCAGTGATTATACCCGAACCAAAACCATCGTTTGATGACACTTGGCACAAGCTCCTCAACATTTTATCCGCACTTGAAGAACAATTTTAGCCTTGGCTACTTGGTTAGCTTATTAGATCGTGTCTGCACCCACTCAAGGTGATCCATATAATCCAACGCCTCATGGGCATAGTCCACATCATCTACTGACCAACGCTCTTCAATTTCTATGGGCGATACATGAAAATAACTCGACATGGCAATGCGATAAACAGCCCACGGGATGTTCGGTGGGTTTATACCGCATTGGCCTGAGCTGGATCTTTTAGGGTAGCGCCTTTTAGAAGATCGCCCGCGGCGTAAAAAAACCACCGTAATTGACCTCCAAGGCAAATTTAAGCCACTTAAACAGCAAAGCATAATCTCCAGCCAAATCCGCTTCGGGCTCAAGCTTGGGCCATTTATCTGAGCCAGGCTCTCGTTCGATCACGGTGCGGTGAGCGAGCTTTTCGATGACCATTTTTAAATCATTGGCCGTGAGCCTCTCAGCCAATCGTGCCAACGAAAAAGAATCCTTACCTTCATTCTTCTCAAAGGCGGATCCTGCTAAGGCTAAAAGCCTGGTCAATAATTCGATGCCATCAGCATAGCCTAACTGCGTTACTCTAAAGTTTTTGCCATCAATACTGGTCTCTTTGGTTTTGATCATAGTTGGTATTGCTCCTATTGAGATATGAATGCTTCAAGTTTAGCCACCCGTATCACCCACTCTTTGTCACCAATATTTTTGCCCAGCGTTGTTTTGGGCATCTTTTGGATCCAGGCTTGGGTACCCATAAACACAGTGGCACCTTGGGTGTTTCTAATAAGCAGAGGGCCCACGCCTATGCCATTGGGTGACTTGATATCGGCGTTGTACATAACTGAAAGAAGCTTATTGCTGGGTGATGTGGACATTAGTGTGAAAGTAATTGTCGCTCGCTGATCACAGCTTTTATAGCGCACCACATGGCCATCAGCGCCAATCTGGTCTTGATAACCTTCAGAATCGAACTCAATGTCGATAAAATCATCTTCAGCAAAGCCCTCGATGGGGATGCCATTGAATACCACCGAGTAATTTTCTGGATCGTATTGCTCAAACGCGTGCATTTTTTGCGCTCCTCTAAACAGTGACAACACCCTGAATTTCAATCTTGTGAATGGCACCGGCTAATCGCCCGCTAAAGCGAACTTTGGGCAACACGCGGTCCCCTCTTACTTGCTCACTTACCTCTTCTATGGTGGGCACGCTCACCATCGGCTCTGGGTCTTCGGCTAACACACCCTGATAAATTGCTTCCTTGAGCTGGGCCAAAATCTCAGAGCGCACCAAATCAATGCCTTTTAAGGTGTAGGGAATTTTTTTGTTGATCATCAGCAAACGAAACAATCGCTCTTGGATGCGTACATGCAGCCAATCTATGCCGCGGGTAATATCGATAAATCGGCCACTGAGCATTTTTCCATCAAGGGTCACGCCAACACCTTTGATGCCGATGTAACGATTGATATGTGCTTTATCGAGCTCGTCAGCAATGCTCGCGCTGAGGCTATATGGCGCTACAGGTTTAAGATCCTGATAGGCCCAAGAGGATGAGCCTGGAGCTTCTGGCAACATTTTTCCCATCCAGGCTGCACTTAAACATTCTTCTGAACTTGGATTGTGCATGCAAAAAATGCGGTCGCTCTTAAGGTTTTTGATAATATCCTTGCTGGTGGCATCAACATCAAAACCTAGAATGAGGCGACCTGATTCAAGCAAAGCACCAGCTTCTTTCAATTCCTTTGCGCTTGGTGTCTGGCTCAGTAACACACCATAGAAATCACTTTCTATATCCAATATGGATTTCAAAGCCTCACTGAGAGAAAAACCATTTTTGGCAAAAGCTATCTTTAAGAGTGGTACCGTAGGATTTTGAGAAAAAACAGCCTTAGCCATTTTATATGATGCATGAGAGCCATCAGGTAATTCGCCAGCATTACGATACATCTCCACGCTTGCCTTCTCTGCTTCCTTAAAACCTAGTATCAGCGGCACACCAAAGCCCTTTTGGGCCATGGATAAACTTTGCGTTTCAATGGAAATTTTAACGATGCTATCGATGCTCATAAGCGATTCTCTAATTCAAGCGAATCGAAATAGGCAGTGTTGATCGGTGCACTTTCCTGCATGATCAAACGAAACACCACATCAAAGGCAGCTCTATTCTCGGTAGTGTTGCAAACAATGACAGAGTACAAAGATGCCCCTCCAATAGGTTAACTTACAATTCAAGAATTGGGTCACTCAGTCCAAATTGTCTGTTGATGAACTTTTTAATTGATAGTGAACTTTTATCCATTAAGTGGTAGAGCTGACCTTTGAATAGCATATGCATTGTTTCAATTCCGCGAATTGTGTTGAAGGCTGTCTTGTAAGAGAAATAGCCCATGCTATGCCGTGTTTTCCATTTTATCCTCCTGTGATCCTGCTCTATAATATTATTTAAATATTTGCTTTGCCTAAGTTCCACATTGAGATACTTACCTTCACTTTGAAGTTGAGATAAGGCAGCCGGATATGATGGGTGGCGATCAACAGTTAAAGTCCGTGGTTCAGCGCTCCTGCGTAGCCTTGATAACTTGCCTAAAAATAGCTTGGCAGCTTTTTGATTTCGGGTTTTGCTAAGATAAAAATCAATAGTCTGTCCCCATGAATCGATAGCCCTATAGAGATAGAGCCACTTTCCCTTTACTTTGACGTAGGTTTCATCAAGCTTCCAAGAATCATTTGGTGATTTCAAAAAGTAGCTGGCGCGCTTTTGTATCTCTGGAGCATAGTGCTGAACCCATCGGTAGATTGTTGTATGATCGGCATTTAGACCACGCTCTTTCATCATCTCTTCTAGGTCACGATAACTGACCCTGTAACGAAGGTACCAACGTACGCAAAGAAGGATTGCTTCGCCTTGATAATGCCGCCATTTAAAATCTGATGAAGTGTGTTTTCTCATCCCTCAATAGTAGTAAAAATGGAGCCCATTCACAAAATCAGGATTTTTTGCAACACTACCATATGGAGTATCTTGAGTGGGTGCAAAGAATGAGGCTAGAAAAATAACACTAGCGATCAACTAAAAACAATATGAGGTCTCTTTCCCAGATACCCTGCAATATGAGCGAGAGAGGCGAAGGTTAGGTTTGCCTCTCCCTTCTTGATTTTGGCCCCTTGAGTAGGGCTAATTCCAAGGCTTCTGACTAATTCATTAAAACTCATACCATGTTCCTCCATGTGTTGCGCAATAGCTGCAGCAACGTCGTGCTGAAGAAGTTTTAGAGCTTCGTACTCTATTTTAGCCTGTTTTTCTAATTCCTTAATTTCAGTCTCATCAAGCCGTTTTTTAAGATGGTCTTTAAAATTCATTAGCTTCATTTTTTACCCTCCTCATCATCTAACCGCTTAATCAATACCCTAGCAGCCCTGATATCTTTGGTTTGTGATTTCTTATCCCCGCCATTTAACAAAATAATTAATTTTTTATCCCGAAAACAGTAGTAAAGCCTCAATCCAAATGAAGGGTCACGCAATTCAAACAGACCTTGTTTCAAGCTCTTACTGTGTGGCATTTTCAGCTCATTTCCGCATAGTTCCAACAAGAGCACCTTTTTAGCCAGAGATTTGTATTGCACTTTAGGTAGGTTATCTAACCAGTCTGATACTGGAGAAGAACCATCAATTTCGGCCCAATATTTTGTGGTCCATTTAGACAAACAAACACCATCTATGTAAGGTTACACTTTATAGTGTAATACTTTTAACGGTTAAATGCAAGCAATTTCTTCTTTTTACCCCCAGATTTTAGTAATCCCATTTTGTCTAGCTGACTTATAATAGGCGGATCGATTGGGGTTTTTAAAAAATGCAAGTGCGCAGTTTAGAGGCAGTGTTTGGTTTTAAATTTGATGCCAAAAAGCTCAAAGAAGCCATCAGGTCCATTGATAGCTTTGCTGACAATGTGAACTCCACAATAAATGGCCTAAGCAAAAAGATGCCGCTTGATGTGGCGGTGAAGTTCGATGAACGAAAAGCAAAGTTGGCCCAAAATCAGATACAGGATTTTTCATTCAAGGCCAAAAAGGCGCTCGGTGTACTAGCGGGTTATTTCGGGTAGTGTTGCAAACAATGACAGAGTACAAAGATGCCCCTCCAATAGGTTAACTTACAATTCAAGAATTGGGTCACTCAGTCCAAATTGTCTGTTGATGAACTTTTTAATTGATAGTGAACTTTTATCCATTAAGTGGTAGAGCTGACCTTTGAATAGCATATGCATTGTTTCAATTCCACGAATTGTGTTGAAGGCTGTCTTGTAAGAGAAATAGCCCATGCTATGCCGTGCTTTCCATTTTATCCTCCTGTGATCCTGCTCTATAATATTATTTAAATATTTGCTTTGCCTAAGTTCCACATTGAGATACTTACCTTCACTTTGAAGTTGAGATAAAGCAGCCGGATATGATGGGTGGCGATCAACAGTTAAAGTTCGTGGCTCAGGACTCCTGCGTAACCTTGATAACTTGCCTAAAAACAGCTTGGCAGCTTTTTGATTTCGGGTTTTGCTAAGATAAAAATCAATAGTCTGTCCCCGTGAATCGATAGCCCTATAGAGATAGAGCCACCTCCCCTTTACTTTGACGTAGGTTTCATCAAGCTTCCAAGAATCATTTGGTGATTTCAAAAAGTAGCTGGCGCGCTTTTGTATCTCTGGAGCATAGTGCTGAACCCATCGGTAGATTGTTGTATGATCGGCATTTAGACCACGCTCTTTCATCATCTCTTCTAGGTCACGATAACTGACCCTGTAACGGAGATACCAACGTACGCAAAGAAGGATTGCTTCGCCTTGATAATGGCGCCATTTAAAATCTGATAAAGTGTGTTTTCTCATCCCTCAATAGTAGTAAAAATGGAGCCCATTCACAAAATCAGGATTTTTTGCAACACTACCATAAGAATAATGATATTATTATTGCGCATGATTCGAGTGAGTTTGTATTTTCAGGAAAGAGACGAGACCTTGGAACAACCTCACTAGGTAAAAGTGCAAGCTTCTTTGGTCATTTCAGTTTAGCTATTTCTGCGTCAGATAGAGAACCATTAGGTACATTGGGGTTGCATTGTTTTAAGCGCGGTGAAAAAATCAGTCCTTATGCACTCAGAAAAAAAGGGATTCTTACACAGACTCAGTCTCGTCGCCTGCCATCGGAAAAACAAAGATGGAATGACGCAATCGATAGCATTTCTAAACTCAGCGAAAGCGCTAAAAATGCAATCCACGTATGCGATAGTGAAACAGATAGTTATGCTTTGCTTGCTGATTTATCGAACAAAGAACATCGATTTATTGTTAGGGGCTGCTATGACCGCGCCCTTGTAAACGGCAAGCATTTACGCGAGGAATTTGCAGAAGAAAGCAGATTGTTTTCTAAAGAAATACATCTTTCTAGAAGAAATAAAAAATCCGGCGGGGCTAATAATAAAAGGCTTGTTAAAAGAGATGCCCGCAATACGATAGTAGATATTAAAGCAAAACAAATTACATTAAAAAGATCAAACTGTGTAGATAAAAAATATGCATTATCTTTAGATATAAATGCTGTTCTTATTCTAGAGCGAAATCCGCCTAAAGATGAAAAGCCTATTGAATGGATTTTACTCACTCAAGAACCAATCGCTTCGCGCCAAGATATCGAAAAGATTATCGAATGCTATTGCTCACGTTGGGTCATAGAAGAATACTTTAAAGTCCTTAAAACTGGATGCTCATATGAAAAAAGACAGTTAGAAAGCTTTCACAGCCTGAAAAATTGTTTGGGAGTCTTTATACCAATAGCCCCTGGTTTCTCCTGCGGCTACGCAATAAAGCAAATGAAGCAAATAGCTCACCAGAACTTTATATACCGCCTCCATTATTAGCTATGCTGCAAAATTATACCGCGGAATCATTGCTTACTGTCGATGAAGTTTTAAGGCAAATAGCAAGGTTGGGAGGACACATTAAATATGGTAGTGTTGCAAAAAATCCTGATTTTGTGAATGGGCTCCATTTTTACTAATATTGAGGGATGAGAAAACACACTTCATCAGATTTTAAATGGCGGCATTATCAAGGCGAAGCAATCCTTCTTTGCGTACGTTGGTACCTTCGTTACAGGGTCAGTTATCGTGACCTAGAAGAGATGATGAAAGAGCGTGGTCTAAATGCCGATCATACAACAATCTACCGATGGGTTCAGCACTATGCTCCAGAGATACAAAAGCGCGCCAGCTACTTTTTGAAATCACCAAATGATTCTTGGAAGCTTGATGAAACCTACGTCAAAGTAAAGGGAAAGTGGCTCTATCTCTATAGGGCTATCGATTCACGGGGACAGACTATTGATTTTTATCTTAGCAAAACCCGAAATCAAAAAGCTGCCAAGCTATTTTTAGGCAAGTTATCAATGCTACGCAGGAGCGCTGAGCCACGGACTTTAACTGTTGATCGCCACCCATCATATCCGGCTGCCTTATCTCAACTTCAAAGTGAAGGTAAGTATCTCAATGTGGAACTTAGGCAAAGCAAATATTTAAATAATATTATAGAGCAGGATCACAGGAGGATAAAATGGAAAACACGGCATAGCATGGGCTATTTCTCTTACAAGACAGCCTTCAACACAATTCGTGGAATTGAAACAATGCATATGCTATTCAAAGGTCAGCTCTACCACTTAATGGATAAAAGTTCACTATCAATTAAAAAGTTCATCAACAGACAATTTGGACTGAGTGACCCAATTCTTGAAATGTAAGTTAACCTATTGGAGGGGCATCTTTGTACTCTGTCATTGTTTGCAACACTACCGGATTTTTTGCAACATTACCGCCAAACCCTCTTTGCTCATCACTGATATTAGCTCTCGTTCTATTTAGGCAAATAAGCCAAAAAGGTAATTTTGATTGATGTTTGAACAAATCGGAGGCCCTTTTAACAAAGCAAGGACCTCCGATAAATGTACTCAGCAAAAATTATTGCTATCAAAACTTACTTGTAAACAAGGTTCGTTTCGCTTTCCTGGTCTTTGCCTTCATCACAGCGTGTCAAAGAAAAATGTGGAGCCTTTCTAAACCTGATGCAAGCAGTATTGTATTCAGGAGAGTTGATCGGTAAGTCAACATATTTTCCGCTGCTATTTTTAGCCTTAGCATATGAGACATGCATTCTGATAATGGCTTCCTTACCATCATTGTCGAGCTGTAAAGTAGCAAATCCTAATACCTGTGAAGCTACTTCCTTCTTAAACTTAATATCATCACCCATCTTTTCAAAATATCTGCCATTTCCCCAGTGAAAGGATGAATTTTTTCCAAAAGGATCCTCATAACCTTGTCCTGTTAATAAGCTCATCCCCCAGCTAATATATCCAACATTTTCTGCTTTTCTATCCAAGGTGCCCCATCTGATTCTATCCAATTTTGAACCAGCACCGGAAAGAATAACTACCACTACATGTCCATCAGAACACTTATAAGTACTCAGTTCCATGTGGTGATCATGACCCGTTAGGTAAAAATCAACTTTGTTATTGCAAAGATCTTCGCGCAATTGTTGTATCGGCTTGCTTTCGGTTACGCTTAAAAACTCTTTTCCATGTCTGCCGTGACTAATAAAGGGAAAATGTCCAAAAGCAATTTTCCATTTTGCTTGATTGTTCATAGCCGCCCTTAATGCCTGTGACTGTAAATTGTTATTGGGATTAGGGAGCAAATTGAGCTCTTTTGCTTTTTTCTCTTTCTCGTCCAGCAACACCCATTCCTGTTGTATCATGCGTTCGAATTGTTCGTTTTCAGATTTTTGTTCTTCACTTATGGCATCTTTTTTTAATTCCTTGTCTATATCGGTGGTGTCTTGTTGGGCAAGATTAGAAAGCAACTCATCATTAAAATGTTTTGCAGGATAGCTCATGGTATCTATGGCAAATAAAGTTATCGCTTTATTATTTAAATCAAAAGAATAAAAAGGTGATGGCAAATAGAAAAAGGGAATCTGGTAAGAATTAGTACCAATTTTAAATTGGACTTCAGGGTTTATTTCTTTATTTCCATGAATATATATTTGATTTGCTATTCTTTTTCCTGCTGCAGCAAGCCAACTAGCATTGGTGGTATAGAGTCTTTGAAGCGTAGAGCCCCAACCTAAATCACCAATGTCATGATTTCCCAGGCTCATAAAAAATGGCAATTGCAAATCTTTGAGGGGAGCATAGTATTTCATAAAACGATTTTGGAAAAATTTTTCTAAATTTTCCGTCTCATTATCTGAAATACCATCTGGGTAAAAGTTATCCCCAGTTCCTACCAAAAATGAGCACTTTTCATCAGAGTTTTGCTTAGTTATGCAGTAATCTTTCATGCCATCAGCTACAATTTTTTGACCATATTTATTATTGCTAATTATTTTATCACCATTGCCAAAATCACCAACAATAACGATATTAGTGTTGGCAAATATTATACCACTAAAAAAGTAAAATAAAAATAATATTGTTATAATGTTGAAATTATTAATTTCCATGAATCACCATTTATTTATTATTAATAAAGTATTTCTATTATTGCAACAAATAAAGAGATTATCTGCAGATTAATTTGTGTTTTATATTTATATATGCGAGCTAAACTTAAGTTAAAGCTGAGCTATTTTTGATCAAGCTTTTTCCTAAGCTTAGCAAGTTCCTCTTCAAGGCTCGGATCGCTTTTATGGCTTATAAGCACCATAAAAGGTAGTGTTGCAAACAATGACAGAGTACAAAGATGCCCCTCCAATAGGTTAACTTACATTTCAAGAATTGGGTCACTCAGTCCAAATTGTCTGTTGATGAACTTTTTAATTGATAGTGAACTTTTATCCATTAAGTGGTAGAGCTGACCTTTGAATAGCATATGCATTGTTTCAATTCCACGAATTGTATTGAAGGCTGTCTTGTAAGAGAAATAGCCCATGCTATGCCGTGCTTTCCATTTTATCCTCCTGTGATCCTGCTCTATAATATTATTTAAATATTTGCTTTGCCTAAGTTCCACATTGAGATACTTACCTTCACTTTGAAGTTGAGATAAGGCAGCCGGATATGATGGGTGGCGATCAACAGTTAAAGTCCGTGGCTCAGCGCTTCTGCGTAGCATTGATAACTTGCCTAAAAATAGCTTGGCAGCTTTTTGATTTCGGGTTTTGCTAAGATAAAAATCAATAGTCTGTCCCCGTGAATCGATAGCCCTATAGAGATAGAGCCACTTTCCCTTTACTTTGACGTAGGTTTCATCAAGCTTCCAAGAATCATTTGGTGATTTCAAAAAGTAGCTGGCGCGCTTTTGTATCTCTGGAGCATAGTGCTGAACCCATCGGTAGATTGTTGTATGATCGGCATTTAGACCACGCTCTTTCATCATCTCTTCTAGGTCACGATAACTGACCCTGTAACGGAGATACCAACGTACGCAAAGAAGGATTGCTTCGCCTTGATAATGCCGCCATTTAAAATCTGATGAAGTGTGTTTTCTCATCCCTCAATATTAGTAAAAATGGAGCCCATTCACAAAGTCAGGATTTTTTGCAACACTACCGAAATAGGCGTCTGGTGCGTAACTATGAGAAGAATACAAAGCATCAGGAATCAATGAACTACATCGCTAATGCAAGATTATGTATCAGACGATTGGAAAATTGGCTTACCACCTGAGATTTGATTTTTTTTACAGCCTCTAAATAGGTTAACTGTCCCCTCTAAATTTTCAAAATTCAATGATTTCGGGCACTTACAGGGACAAAAGTTCAACGGTACGGAACGGTACGTAACGTAGTTACCGTTCCCGTAAACATCTTCGATTACGGTCACGGAAATTAATTTTCAACTCATCGAATCCAATCAAAAACATCAACCATCAAAAAAAGAAATTTTTTCCAAATATTGTACTGGGTGTTCGGTTTCTAAATTATTCTGCATCCAACTCCAATAAATTTGTGTTTCCCCACGAGGTGACTAGATTTGATGATGAATTTGATTTTAATTAATACTCACGTTTGAGTGGTGTTTTTGTTCACATAAAGATATTTAAATCCAAACCCAAAAGAATTTTTCCCCAACACTAGTGAACCCATCTAATAAAATGATCGTTTTTGCAATAAACATATCACTCTTATGTCAAACTGACCAGGTTCAAACAGATATGAGATTTTTGCGATAAATAAGAAGGGACTTAGCTTCCTCGAAGCGGAATATGGCGTCAAAATGGCTTTGTGCTTCTTTATCTGAGCTCTTACTCGAACTTTCTTAACTTTATAGTACACTTGGTGAAGCAAGTAATGTTGCTGCATGAGGGGCTCCTTTTTTGGGCTTACAATTCCAAAATTATGTCTAAAGGTTTATCATCAGATGATGCAGCTAAGATTGTTGGTGTGCCTCGATCAACGCTTTATCGCTGGCGTAAAAATAAAACCATGAGGCTTGATAGCCTCATTTCCAAAAGCAGACGTCCCAAAAACTTTCGCAAAGCCAAAAATCGAAGCAATGTGACAATACGGATCCAAGCACTGCGAGAAGAGTTTCCCAGGTGGGGAAAAAGAAAAATAACAAAACTTTTAAAAAGAGAAGGTGTGGATATTTCTGAGAGCGCGGTAGGAAGGGTTATTTCTGGGCTTTTACAACGTGGTGTTTTAGTATCAGCCAAGCTTTCAAGGCACAAAGGCATCGTAAGATTAAAGCCCAAAAGACCCTACGCTATCAGGCTTAAACGAGGACAAAAGCTCAAAGCAGATTCCCCAGGGCAAGCTATTCAAATAGATCATATGAGCGTCCCTATGGCTTATGGATGCGTTTTAAAACACTTCAATGCTATTTGCACAGTAAGTCGATGGAATACTGCCGAGGTATACACCAGAGCCACCGCTAAAACAGCCAGTGATTTTATAGATAAACTGATAAATCAATCGCCATTTCCAATACAAAAAATTCAGGTTGATGGCGGTAGCGAATTTATGGCTGAGTTTGAAGATGCCTGCAAAAAATACAAACTAGAACTGGCTGTATTGGCCCCCAAATCACCCAAACTGAACGGCCATGTAGAGCGAATTAACGGAACCTGGCGCACCGATTTCTACGAGCTCTATGATTTACCCACGCAACTTACTGAATTAAGACCGCTTTTGAACGATTATATGGATACCTATAACTGGGACAGGCCTCATGAGGCCCTGGGTTTACAGACGCCTCAGGAATTTTTAGAGTCAAAAGGATATAAATTTAGAGTCTCTTGAGTCTCATATGTCATGATCCTAGACATCTGATTGTTAAGTTTAAATAAACTTGCTAGGCTTTAAAAGTATGTATAAATATGGTAGTGTTGCAAAAAATCCTGATTTTGTGAATGGGCTCCATTTTTACTAATATTGAGGGATGAGAAAACACACTTCATCAGATTTTAAATGGCGGCATTATCAAGGCGAAGCAATCCTTCTTTGCGTACGTTGGTACCTTCGTTACAGGGTCAGTTATCGTGACCTAGAAGAGATGATGAAAGAGCGTGGTCTAAATGCCGATCATACAACAATCTACCGATGGGTTCAGCACTATGCTCCAGAGATACAAAAGCGCGCCAGCTACTTTTTGAAATCACCAAATGATTCTTGGAAGCTTGATGAAACCTACGTCAAAGTAAAGGGAAAGTGGCTCTATCTCTATAGGGCTATCGATTCACGGGGACAGACTATTGATTTTTATCTTAGCAAAACCCGAAATCAAAAAGCTGCCAAGCTATTTTTAGGCAAGTTATCAATGCTACGCAGGAGCGCTGAGCCACGGACTTTAACTGTTGATCGCCACCCATCATATCCGGCTGCCTTATCTCAACTTCAAAGTGAAGGTAAGTATCTCAATGTGGAACTTAGGCAAAGCAAATATTTAAATAATATTATAGAGCAGGATCACAGGAGGATAAAATGGAAAACACGGCATAGCATGGGCTATTTCTCTTACAAGACAGCCTTCAACACAATTCGCGGAATTGAAACAATGCATATGCTATTCAAAGGTCAGCTCTACCACTTAATGGATAAAAGTTCACTATCAATTAAAAAGTTCATCAACAGACAATTTGGACTGAGTGACCCAATTCTTGAAATGTAAGTTAACCTATTGGAGGGGCCTCTTTGTACTCTGTCATTGTTTGCAACACTACCGCTACTACAGCCCCTTTAAATAATATTATAGAGCAGGATCACAGGAGGATAAAATGGAAAACACGGCATAGCATGGGCTATTTCTCTTACAAGACAGCCTTCAACACAATTCGCGGAATTGAAACAATGCATATGCTATTCAAAGGTCAGCTCTACCACTTAATGGATAAAAGTTCACTATCAATTAAAAAGTTCATCAACAGACAATTTGGACTGAGTGACCCAATTCTTGAAATGTAAGTTAACCTATTGGAGGGGCCTCTTTGTACTCTGTCATTGTTTGCAACACTACCATTAAAAGTGCTATCACACAAAACATCAAGTTATTAATGACTTACTCTTGAATTCTAAAAATAAAGCGCGAAACTCGTGTATCAATTAAAAAGTTCATCAACAGACAATTTGGACTGAGTGACCCAATTCTTGAAATGTAAGTCAACCTATTGGAGGACATCTTTGTACTCTGTCATTGTTTGCAACACTACCCTTTTAATAACATCCCACTGCTGGCAATAAAATGAATCTCTTGTTTTTAGCCTTGCTTTATGTTTAGCAAACCAAGCAGCTATAGAAAGAAAAATATGATTTCTTTGCGCTTAACCAGTATGTGCCTGACAACGCTCAATACCACATGTTTGCTTTATTTCACGATGATAGACTTCGATAGACCAACGATGTTCCATGATTTTTTTTACCTCATTTCGGGTAGGATCTTTCATATTTGTTGTTATGAAATCAATGCGGCCATTTTTAGCCTCAAACTTGAATACCGTTACCCAACCATAGCCACGTAAGTGAATCAAAAGCCCTTCATCGGGAATCTCCAGCGTTTCTAAAGTAACATCACGGTTAACCTTGCGGTTTTTACGCAATGAAGTTACCCATACCCAGCCAAGATCTCTAATACATTTGAGGTTATCGAGACTGGAATGCCATGAATCCATTACAACAGCATGAGGCTTAATCCCCCGAGCCTTAACCCATTAATTTAAAATGCGAAACTCGTGATTTATTTACTCATGCGTACGCCCTGGAGGCAAATCTCGATTGACTATTGTTTTATTTGTATTAGATTAAATTTTTAATTAGTTGTATTTTTTATTTTAAAATTATTTTAATTTTAAGGATTATTCATTATGCTTTCACTTTTAAAAAAAGTTTATTTTATTCTAATGATCAAGCTACTAAGTTCAAACACCTTGGTGGCAAATACTTATAATATATTCGGAGTGGCGTACCAACAAGGCTCAGAGATAGGAAAGGGTGATATCAATATTGTCTACCAGCTTACGCCTACCTCAAAGTCAAACAACAATAACGATATTTGGTACATAAAGAAGGCGCAGCCAAAACTTGCTAATCAGCATTGTATCGATAAATTTGGCTCATTTTTTGTTTACGCCATTGGTTTAGGGCCGACTACCTTATTTAGTTTTGATCCGAATCAAGCCCTCCATTTTTTCCAAAAAAAAGCACCAGGAGAAACCATTGAAGAATTGGCATTTGTCCTAAATAAAGATTTTAGATTGGCCTACTTAAGGTTTATGAAAGGCATCCTCTCCTCTGGCTTGGATTTCGATGATTTAAAGTTTGATAATCTTTCATACGATCCCCAAAGCAAAAAAGTTTTTGCCTTTGACACAGGACTTATGTCGGACATGCTAAAGCTTCACTTAGAGGCCAAAACGGAGCCAACATTCCCGACTGAAAAAGAACTTCTAGAAAGATACCAAAATATTATCTTCGACATAAAACATTTATATTCCAAGAATAAAATTGGTTCCCTATTCGATAGTGAGCTAGATGAAATAGGAATGCCCAATGAGTCGGAATTTAGGACTTATTCTCAAAGCGATGGCTTAAAACTTATCTTTGCCAGTGCTTTTCTGACTTTTAACCGTATTATTAGAGAGATAGTTCCAAAAACAGTAAGCCAAGAATCCACTCAGAAATTAGTACAGAGTGCTGCCGTTTATGAAAACTACCTCAGGAATCTTCTAGTAAGCGCTAATGCTAATATTAATGAACAGGCAAGAGAGATGAGCGCCGCCATTAAAGATGCACAAGCTCAGTTATTGCTTTTTAATAAGCTCGACTTTGGTCGAAATTGAAACGAATCGGCAGCTTCAAGAGAACAGAAGATTGGAATAACCTGATCTACCCTCAAGAGCTGCCGAGAAATGCAAATAGCACATTTTATAAGAGGGTATCCGAAAAGGGTTACCCAAAAATTTTGAGGTCGAACTACTGTTCAAAAGAGAACGAAATTCATACCGTCGTTGTTGAAAATTAATCTATGCAATCAAAAATGCAACGACGTAAATTATGAAAAATCGATGCAAGACTGATTTGAGTGATGAGCAGTGGCGACTTATTGAGCCGCTAATTCCACCAGCAAAGCCCGGCGGAAGACCACGTAAGACTGATATGCGCGATGTAGTCAATGGCTGCCGCTACATGCTTAGAACTGGATGTCAGTGGGAGCTTCTTCCGCTAGACTTTCCACCCAAATCAACGGTGTATGAGTATTTTTCGACTTGGTCGAAGGACGGTACCTTTGAGCGCATTTTGCATGTCCTGCGCGATATGGTGAGGGTTGACGCTGGAAGAAGCACAGAGCCAAGCGCTGCAATCGTCGACAGTCAAAGCGTTAAAACTGCGGTCCCTGCAATAGAAAAAGGATACGACGGTGCCAAGAAGATCAAAGGTCGTAAGCGTCATCTAGCAACAGATATTTTGGGCCTTGTCCTTGCGGTTGTTGTTCACTCTGCGGCGATTTCAGAGCGGGCTGGAGCGAAACTGCTTCTGCGACGATTGAAGCCATTATTTTCCAGCATAAAGATCTTTTTTGGCGATGGCGGGTATAGTGGCGAGCCGCTTAAACAGTGGGTATCAGATCTTTTCAATGCTTTGTTGAAAATAGTAAAAAGACCTCGAAAAAAATTTCAGATCGTCAAATTTCGTTGGGTCGTTGAGAGAACTTTCGGTTGGCTCAACAGCCAAAGGCGACTGAGCAAAGACTACGAGTATCTACCTCGCAACTCTGAGGCGTGGATCAAATTTGCGGCCATAAACACCATGACAAGGAGGTTACGACCAGGATAGAGCTTTTCTTCTTCGATAGACGTGTTCGCGATCATCTTTCATGGCATAGATTTGATTAGCCTTGCGATGCTATGCTCTCGAACAGATATTTATGGGTCCTGGGCAGAAAACTATAGAAAGCCACCTGCTTTTTTTAAATTTATTTCTCTACGATCATGCCCGAAGGCTAAAACTTTTCGGATGCCCTCTCAAAATTGGATCAACTTGACGCGCGTTACGCTACATGTTACATATGATGGCATGATAAAGTCTTGGCAACACAAAGGTGTTAGAGAATTTTTCCTAAAAGGAAGCAAAAAGGGAATTATAGCCTCCCATGAAAAGCGCCTTAAAATCATTCTACAGCGGCTCAATGCTGCCATTGATGCCAAAGACATGAATACACCGGGAATGAGATTTCATGAACTCAAAGGAGATCTGAAAGGCTTTTACTCGGTTACGGTAAGCGGAAATTGGAGAATCATTTTTGAGTTTGTAGAAAATGATGCCTATTTAATCGATTACCTTGATTATCATTAAGGAGGATTTGACGTGCATAAACCACTTCACCCAGGTGAAATAGTAAGAGATGCCCTTTGTAATGAAGAAACAGGGTTAACCGTTAGTGAAGCCGCGCAAAAGCTTTGCGTGCAAAGAACTACCCTTTCGAGGCTTTTTAACGGACACTCTGGCATTAGTGCTGAAATGGCTATGCGTCTTGCTATGTTGTTGGGAACAAGCATCGAAATGTGGCTAAATCTTCAGCGCGACTATGAAATTTGGAAGGTTCAAAAAATGAGACCTAAGCCAAAAATACGGCAGCTGAAATTGGCAGCCTGAACATAAAAAAATCCAAAGGCTTTCTAAGAGGAAAGCCTTTGGAAGTATTATGAAACTCGGTTATGCTTTTCAGAGAGCCATGAAACGAAAACCATTCATATTAATTTAAATAAGGTTCCAAACTAAAATCTTGTTCAACAAAAACATTCAGTCTCTTACCCATAGGTACCTTGATAGTAGGAAGGGTGGATAGCATTTTATCAGCTATCCTGTTTCCTAGTCGAGAAGTCTCTTGAGCCAATGAGTTGCCCAGTTCTTGAGTCAAGTTCGCTGAATTTTGGTCATATTTCCCTTGAGTTATTCGGACACCTGCATTTAGTGCTGTTGTCAGTAAAAGTCCAATTACGACCTTGTCATAGTGGTTGTTGACTGTGCCATTTGTTCCGCTGGTTCCACTCGAATCCACACCCGTCATAGCACCTAAATCAACTGAACGCTGGTTAGGAAAAATAATTCGTTTCCAGACAACTTGTGCCCGTGTTTGTCCGTGATTAATTTGTGATTGATATTCGCCGATTAATTTAGAATTTTGTGGATTGACATCCTCTCCGGCATGAATGCCGGGAGATTCCTGACCCTACGCAGCGAGTGCTACTTTAGGTTGCAGGCTTAGAACGGTGTGCCCCACCGCCAAGATATTTTTAGCCGCATTTATATCGGCGTTTTCTTTATGTCCACAACTTACACAAACAAAGTGCGCCTGGCTTAAGCGGTTTTCCTTTTCGGTATGTCCGCAGCTTGAGCACTTTTGCGAGGTATAGCGAGGATCTACCAGCAACAATTCACCACCAAGATGCTCCAGCTTATAGTTCAGCATGCTTTTAAAGCTGTGCCAACCTTGATCCAAAATCGAACGGTTTAAGCCTGACTTGGCCGCCACCATCTTTCCTGGTTCTTCAATGGTTCCACTGGCCGACTTGCTCATATTCGCCACCTTTAAATCTTCAAGCACAACCAAAGCGTGGTTTTTGCTGATGTCAGTGCTTACTTCGTGCAAATAGTCTTGCCGGATATTGAATATTTTTGTGTGTAGTTTGTTGATTCTCTTTTTAAGTTTTTTAAAGTTCGAAGATCCTTTTTTCTTTTTAGTTAATCGTTGTTGCAGCTTCGCTAAACGCGTTTGCCGCTTCTTAAAACTATTTTTGGCTTCGTATACTCGCCCATTCGAAAGAGTGGCGAATTTTGTAACTCCCAAATCAACGCCCACTATGGAAGTTGAGTCATGGACCGGTTTTGCCACTTCTTGTTCAGTTTAAATTGAAACAAACCAATGCTCACCTTTTTTCGATACAGTGGCATTTTTGATGGTGCCTAAAATATCCCGGCTTTTAAAAAATCCCACCCAACCGATTTTAGGCAAAAATACTCGATTGTCACTAACTTTGATGCCCTGCGGATATCTAAAACTATCGCATTGGCCTTTCTTTTTGAACTGAGGAAATTTCTTAGCGCTCTTTTTATTGAATGCGTCTTTAATGTCCCGGTCTTGAGCCATTAAAGTTTCCTGAAGGCTCTGCGATGGGCAATCACCTAGGAAAGTATGCTCTTTTTTCCATTCAAGCAAAAGCGGCGCCATTTTGTAATATGAAAGCGTATACTCTTTGTTCTCTAAACGTTCCTTTTGATATGCCAAAGCTTTATTCCAAACTAAGCGATTGCAACCAGCAATGCTTGCCAACTGCACCGAGGTGATACTATTGGTCTTAAGTCTGAATTTAAAAGCTTTTTAAATATTCATAGCTTTTATTTTTCAATAGGTCTGGTCTAATGTCAAGCGAAGTTCGTACTGGAAGACATGTTGTTTTTAATCTTCACGCTCATTTGGTTTTTGTGACAAAATATCGAAGAAAAGTGCTTAATAAAAATATACTTGATGATATGAAAAGAATTTTCGAAAAAATTACCAATGAACATCAGGTGATTTTGAAAGAATTTAATGGTGAAGAGGATCATGTGCACATGCTCATTCATTATCCACCAAAAGTCTCAATCGCTAAGCTAGTAAATAGCCTAAAAGGTGTTTCGTCACGGAGACTTAGGCAAAACTGGCCTGAGCTAGAAAAAAGATATTACAAAGGTGTGTTGTGGTCACCGAGCTATTTTGCTGGCTCTTGCGGTGGGGCGCCGGTCGAAATCGTGCGCAAATATATTGAAGCACAAAATTCTCCAGGCTAGAAACACTGTCGGTAAACGCGCATATTATCCTCTTCATAAATGAAGAGATTTTGATGCGCTAAGGGATAAAATTCCGCTTTGCTAGCAGCTTAAGCTAAGAAGGCAGATGAAGATGAATAAATTCCTTCCATTTTTCAAAAAATTTTCTATCCAGCCCATCTAAAAGAGCTCCTTTTCTGCCCATGATTTCTCCTACGAGCAAAAAATAGTGGCAGTTATTTTCGTTGTCCAATAATAGTTGAGCTTTTTTTTTCGCCATACAAAAATCTCTGACCTCAGATAAAATATCTTGAATTTTTTTCATATTTTTAATTTCTTTTTTAATTTTTTTGCCAAAGATATTTCTTAGAAACTTCAATTTATATAAATAATTTTTACTAATGATTCTTAGTTTATGTTGTTGTTCCGTAGAGAGCCCCCACAATGAGCGACTTTTATCAAGAAATTTTATAAGCGTAGTTCGATCCTGTTCTAATATTCGCCTGCAAGCATCCTTTATTGCTCTATCGATATTTCTTGCACGATAAAAGATTGTAAGTGACTCTATGAGGCCAGATATTTTTTTCAAAATATTTTCAGAGTATTTTTCATCAAAAATTTTTCTGATTCTATCATACTCTTTTAGATAAATTTGATTAATATCGTCTTCGATTTTTTTATACCACTTCTTTTTTGATAGAGTAAGTATTGGCACTGGGAACAGCATCTGCTTAAACACATCCCAATCACGTACAATGCTTAGTTCAGATCTTAGTTTTTTGAGTTCGTGGGTTATATTTTTATAATGAGCAATCTCAGGAAAAATATCAGTTTGCATCTCTATCAAAACATAGAGTTTTCTCAGTGAAATTCTTATACAATGGAGATTTTTCGCATGGCCCTTACTTTCCTCTAAAAGCTCAGCAAAGTCCTTGATATCCTTGAGGCATTGCTGCATGGGCCAAACAAAGTTGCGAATTGCCTGATTCTGATCCATATGCACATATCACCAACATTTTAATGACGTGTAAACGAGCACCTACTCAAAAAATTGAAACGGGCTTAGACGCACAATGAAATCCATGCTGTTTATTTTTAAAACATTATGCGCCCTGAAAATTTTTTACAAAACTAAAGATTCTTTTTTTCAAACCAAGAAAACAAGTAAATGACAACAAACCAGAAGGCTCCTATCATCAACCATTGAGAGATACCAAAAAATTCAGGAATGCTTATTTTTCCTAGATCTTTTATGCTTAAAATATTTGTTTTCACCCAAGGATAAATTTCGGCATAGATAGCTGCTCCCAAAATCATCCCTAAAACGGCAAAAATCGCATGCCACCGTCCTTCCCCTAACGCTCCGACTGAAGTTCCAGGGCAATAGCCCATAATTCCCCAACCAATACCAAAAAGCCCTCCGCCTATAATGATTCCTCCCACATTCATGGGTTTATGACTCAATGAAATAAGATTTAAATCGGAAAGGAGGGTTACGCCTACCATCCCCACCAAAATGGCCGATAACATAAATTTAAAAATGGTCATGTCTCGAAATAGTAATGCGCCAATCTGCTTTTCAAAGCGCAAGACGCGTCCTTTTTGCAACAAAAACCCAAAAATTATTCCAGTAATAAGTCCCAAAATAAGTTCTGTACTCATGAGGATTTTCTCCTATACACTAGGTGAGCAACTACCACACCACCCAAAAAGAACATGATGAGCGCAAGCAGGCCGCTCATCGATAGCTGCATAAGCCCGCTCAATCCGTGACCACTGGGGCATCCTCCAGCCATCCGTGCACCTATCATAGCAATGGCACCACCTACAATTGCCCATAGGGCGCGACGACTAACAGAATTTCCAAACCGTTCTTGCCAAATGGGAGGCACTTTTTCCCACTTAAAACTTTTATCTGACTTTGCTGAAATAAGCGCACCCAAAAAAATACCAATTACAAATATGAACTGCCAGTCAAACTTGACATGCTCTTCACTGTAATATTTATTGTTCTCGACATGTTCACCCGCAACACTCGATTCAAGTAGTCCTGCAGCTCTCACAAAAGTGGTAGAAGCTCCAAGGTAGTGCGTCTTTCCAAGCAGTTGGGTTGTAAAATAAGCAGACGCTATCGCCAAAAACCCAACGAGAGCTCCGGCTATGTAAGGACTATAGCCCCCTGCTTTTTTGTTAAAAGTTTGCATGTGCATCCCCTCTATGTAAACGGCACTGACAGTATGTCTATATTTGAGTTAAAAACCTAATTTATAACACTAGCGACCAGCCCGTGAGTCTTGAACCTTTTTCAATGCAGCGTTAAGGTCGTTTTTGTCCACATACTGAGCATTCCTGATGGTTGCATGTATTCTCGCTTCGTTAACAAAGGCTTTAATTTCTGCAGCAGACCAGTTACGCGTTGCTCTCACATAGTCTTGAGCTTTTGCATGGGTTATGGCTGGAGCCAGAGAAAAGTAATGTCCTAAAATTGCTTTTCGAGCAATCTCATCCGGAAATCCAATTTTTATTTTTCGATCAATACGTCCCGGCCTAATTACCGCAGGATCAATGCTACTTAACAAATTAGTAGCGGCAATAATAAAAATATCGTTTCTATCCTCTTTGCTAAATCCATCAAGCTCTGTGAGCAATTGATTAACGACCTGTGCATTTTTTTTCTCTTCGCTTCGAACACCTGCTACAGCATCAAATTCATCAATAAAAATAATTGCTGGTTTATTTTTCCTGGCAAGCTCAAAGAGTTTACGAACATTATCTGCCCCTACACCAACATATTTATTTTCAAAGCTAGCACCAGATGCAACAATAAAAGACACCTCTTTTTCCTTTCCAACTTCTCCAGCCAAGGCACGCGCCATGGCAGTTTTTCCCGTTCCAGGGGGCCCATAAAAGATAACACCGCTCGGAGGCTCTGCCCCCAAACGTCTAAAATCAGCAGGGTCTTTGAGATATTTTATGATATCTTTCAAAGACTCTTTGGGCTTTTCAAGTCCGGCAATATCGGCAAATGAACTTTTAATCTCTCCGCTTTTATAAATTTCAAAAATATTAGCTTCTTTAGGGAAATTCAAAAGTGGTATGTCAGAACCACTGTTGTTACTGAAAAGATCAAAAATATCTTTGCCTTCTGAATTATTTTTAAATTCAAATGGCTTACTTACTTCATGATTTGGTGATGAACCCCCGTATAAATCAAGTTTATCTGCAAGCCTATTGCTAGATTCTGGGATCGAATCACACGAAAATAGAACCAGTGCCCCAAAAAAACACGTAATTTTAATAATTTTTTGTAATAAATTACTTAATCTCATAATTAACCTTGAAAAACAATGTTAAAATATCTCATTTCAAAATATATCATCTTATCCATCTTTCACAATAGGAACACCTACATATAACAAAGAAATATACATCATAATTCTTTTCGCTTTAAATAAACCAAGGTTTCAATGTGTGTGGTTTGGGGAAACATGTCAAAGCTCTGACAATACTCCACCCGATAAAAACACGATAATGCACTGATATCACGGGCCAAAGTAGCAGGCATACAGGAGATGTAAATAATATGCTCTGGTAAATATTCAAGAATTTCTCGACAAACAACTGAGGCAAGGCCTGTTCTTGGCGGGTTAACTAAAACACAATCGGGCTGAAATTCGTTAAAGGCACTCCCTGCTAACTTTTCTACATCGCCCGCGATCCATCTTATGCCATAAAGCTTATTAGTTTTTTCATTTAGGCGGGCAAGACGAATAGATTCTGGGTTTACTTCAATACCGCAGAGCTCAATTCCCATGCTTCTTAATAAAATTGATGACGCACCGAAACCACAATACAAATCTAAAATTTTATTCATTTTATTTTTCTTGGCAAGCAAACTTATCTCATTATAAATGCCTTCGCTCTGCTGTGGATTCGCCTGCACAAAAACTTTTGGATTATAACTAAAAATTAAATTTCCCAAGGGAAATTGAATCACAACATTACCCAATTCAAAAAATTGATTACCTACTTTCCAAATGACTCCCTTAATAAGTTCGTTGTTTTCAATTTCCTTAGCAAAAATCTTTTTATAACTCCCCCGTGACCGCGAAAATTCAAAAAATAAAATAAATTGTTCACCAGATTTATGCACGGAAATTTCATAAGGAAGCTCTTCGCCCAATGAATGACATAACTTCCTAATTTTTGGTATTATCTCCCTTTCGCTAAAAATATGACAATTGCTAGCCTCAACAAGCGCATGGGACTTATTTTGCATAAATCCTAATCGCCCATTGTGCCAATGCAAACGAATATGGCGACGATAGTACCATTGTTCCTTTGAACTTTGAGGACCGTGCACACTAACATCTATTCTTCCAATTCTTTTTAAAGCATCCTCAACGAAATTCTTTTTAATATCGAGCTGAGAGCTATAATCAAGGTGCTGAAAGTGACATCCGCCACACTGAGCGAAAAATTCACATAAAGGTTGTATGCGCTTGGGTGAGGGGTTAACAACCTCAAGCAGTTGAGCACGGGCATAGGACTTTTTTTGTTGGACTAGTCTGATATTGATTCGCTCACCCTCAAGAGCCCCTGGTACAAAAACAACTTTTCCATCACAGCGCGCAATACCCTCCCCTCCAAAAGCCGTGGATTGCACAACACACTCTATCTGTCCTTTATTATTTATTGCCATCAAAAGAGTCTAATTTATTAAAATTTATGGTCAATCACCGATTATGCTTCCTAATTAAGCTGTTTTTTACTGCATCCACACGCTTAGTTGTTAGCATCAATTAATACAATAATATAAAACCAGTAAACACTGATAAATCATAGCGTTACTGTGTTTTTTAAATAAATTAGGTTGGAGAATTATTATGAAATATTTTATTTTTGCCTGCACTTTCAGCTGCTTGGCAGCAAATTTTGCTCTTTCAGCAAATAGCGATGAAGTGAATTACAATCAAGATAATATTGAACAATACGGCAACTACGATCAAGAAAATCTTAATTTACAAGATGGCAATAGCTCAAATATGGGTTGGTGGAATTTTGGCCGCCATAGAACAAATTTTTATAATGTTGGCTATGGTCATGGTTGCTGCCATCATCAATATACCAATTGTGGCTGCCCAAACTATCGCCGATACCACAGCTGCGGATTCAATAATTATAGCTGGGGATACTACAACCCAATGTATCTCTACAGAGTTCCTCCAATGGTAGAATAGTCTTTAGACTGTCTCTTCAAGCTGGAGCCCCAAGGGTTCCAGTTTTTTTTGCCATTTTTCAGCCATTCTCTTTAAAGAACTGGTAAACCGGGGCTCAACAATCACGTCTTTGATCTTTACCCAAGCTAGATTATGCGACTCCTCTGAAACCCAAAATTCTTTTTTTGGAGCTCTGAGCAAAAAACGCACATCATAATGCAAATGTTTAGGAACATCTTGATGTCGATCTATCGAATGTATTTCTAGATCAAAGATTCCTCCTTCAAGCGCTATGATTCCATCGATGCCGGACTCTTCATGCGCTTCTTTAAGCGCTACTTGCAAAACATCGCTCTCGCCATCTGCATGCCCACCAAGTTGTAACCACAATCCTATTTTTTTGTGATGAGTTATCAAAACTTCTTTATAGTCTGGACTTAATAGCCAACAAGATGCTGTTATATGGCCTTCTAGATTGCTGCGCAAAAAACAATCTCGATTGCTTTGAACAAAAGCAACAATAGCTTCTTGATCTTGTTGTTCTTTCTTATCGAGCGTTTTGTATTTCGCTAAAAGCTCTAGCAGTGCTTGGCGATGTGGCATGCATTTCATCCTTATCTTGAAAATTGTGTTAATAATCAACTTTGGTTCAATAAAAATGACCAAAGCTAACAAAAACACCACATCTGACAAGAAGCTCGAAGGCTCATAAGCAAATATGAGATAAAGCTAAGAGCTGTTCTTTGCGCTTTGAAAGCATAGTTTCATCTAGTTCCAAAACGCGATCAAAAGAGAACTTTTCAATGGCAAAACTAGACATTACGGTCCCTGCAACCATTGCTTCTTTAAGATGATTAATAGAAAAGCCATCTTTTGTATCGAGATATCCTAAAAATCCACCCGCAAAACTGTCACCAGCTCCGGTTGGATCAAAAACTTCTTCCACCAAAAATGCAGGCACATGAGCGACATGTGTGTCAAAAAATAAAAGCGCACCATATTCGCCACGTTTTATGACAATAATTTTTGCCCCAATTGCCAATGCGGCTTTTGCTGCTTTAATAATGTTATGTTCGCC
Organism: Myxococcales bacterium; assembly: GCA_023898405.1. Taxonomy (NCBI): domain Bacteria; kingdom Pseudomonadati; phylum Myxococcota; class Myxococcia; order Myxococcales; species Myxococcales bacterium. Next base: position 2,463,504 of record CP060221.1, on the reverse strand, counting down.
AGTAAGACTTCTTATTTCGGCATCATTTACAAACAAAATATCTACCATTGAAATAGCTTGCTTAAGCTGATTTAATTTACGCTCAATCCAGAAATTCATGGTATCCAGAGCTTTTATTTTTGGCTTTGTCATTTGCTGTAAAACGTGAATTTGTAATTCAGGGTCAATATTTGCCAAGAAAACTGTTTCCGCATGACGGTAAGATTGTGGCAGCTGCGGCAAGAAGTCCTCAAATACATTGAGCTCTGTTTTAAGCGTTTGAGCTGAATTTAAATCAAAACCGTACTCGCCTTGCCAATGAAAAGAATATCCAGCTTTTTGAGCGATACCAGAAATATCAATATTTTTTTGTTTGAGCAGTTCTAAGTGGCTTTTTGGAAAGTCTTCTCCCACTACTCCAACCATGCAAATTTTTGTGTAAAATTGCGCGGCAATGGCAAAATAGTTAGCAGCTCCTCCAAGCGATTTCTCACGTTTTCCATGGGGAGTACTTACCGAATCAAAAGCAATCGATCCAACAACAACGATACTCATACTAGCTCCTACAACTCGTATAGCTTTCTTTGCCATGCTTTGGTGCAATCTGAGTTTTTTTATGAGGCTCAGTTGTCCTAATGCACTTTTTTTGCCATGGATGAGCTGATTTTCCTCTAACACACTGGACACCAAACCCATATGACATCTCGATTATTTGGTACAGATGGAATACGTGGGCCTATCACCTCTGCAAAGCTCGCCCCTGAAAACATGTGCAGGATTGGCAGAATATTAGGAGGATTGGCCCTAAAATCAGGAAAAAATTCCATCTTGATTGGGAGAGACACTCGTGCCTCAGGAAACTACATTGAATTGGCTTTAAGTTCAGGGATTACCTCGACAGGTATCAACTGCCAACTTTTGGGCATCATTCCTAGTGCAGCTGTTGCCCATGCAACTCAGGCGCAAGGTGCTGCCTTTGGCCTTGTTATCTCTGCTAGCCACAATCCAGCATGCGATAATGGAATCAAATTTTTTGGACCAGATGGATTTAAGATAGAGCTGCAACTCGAGCAACTTATAGAAGAGCAATACAATAATTCAAGTATCCTGCTTGCTCCTCCATCACCTTCCCCAGGCTTATGCATACAGAATGAAAGTGCTCAACAAAATTATTTAGAAGCATTGCTCTCTGGCATTGATCGTTGTGTATTAAGAGATAAACGAATCGTTATTGACTGCGCCCATGGGGCGGCATCATTTGTTGCTCCTCAACTTTTCTCATCACTGGGTTTAGATGTAAAAATTATCGGTGCTTCTCCCGATGGATACAATATTAATCAAGACGTTGGCAGCGAACACCCAAAAAACTTAGAGGAAGCCGTCATCGACTTCAGAGCAGATTTGGGCATTGCTTTTGATGGCGACGCTGATCGCGTTGTCTTTGCCAATGAAAAAGGAACTTTAATTAACGGTGATGCGATACTTGCATTGTTTGCAATATTTCTGCAAAAAAAATCAATGCTCGAAAATAACACCCTGGTGAGCACTATCATGAGCAGCGTAGCCTTAGATCAGGCGCTCCTACCTTTTAATATTAAAGTTGAAAAAACTCCTGTTGGCGATAAATATGTGGCTCGCCACATGCGTCAAAACAATTTTACTTTGGGCGGAGAAAATTCTGGGCATCTCATTATGTTCCCCCATACCTACACAGGAGATGGAATTTATTTTGCTCTTCAGCTCATAGAAATTATCTGTTCATCTGCTAGAACAATCTCTGAACTTACAAATTTTTATCAGCCTGTCCCAAGTATTTTAAAAAACCTCGACGTCTCAAAAAAAATTCCTTTAAGTGAATTGCCGTCAACTTCTAGACTCATAGCCGATTCCAATGAGAGCCTAGAAAATTTAGGCAGAGTGGTTGTGCGTTATAGCGGCACCGAAAATAAACTAAGAATCCTTGTTGAAGCTTCTTCTAGTCAAAAATGCAAAAATATCGCCCAAGACATTGCGGCTGAATATGAGCGGGAAGCTCGCCATTTTTTGAAAGAGTCTCTGATCTAGCGCTAGCAAAAAAATCAATCAACTAGCGCCCTAAGGTTAAGGTTAGTTATCAAGTAAAAACTGCTATATAAATACTCGAAAATGAGAAAAATGGTTAAAAAAAGCAAATAAGAGAATCTTAATAACACACCAATCACTCACTTGTTAAATTTTTGTTCCTTATAAAAAGATGAAAATTTAACAACTTGAATTGATTTTTAATCCCACTCTATCTTTTCTTGAATTTTAAATTGTTTATTTAGTGGCGCTAATGGTGCACGAACATCGTCTGGTTTTCGTTTTCTAATATTCTCTTCAATTATTTTTAAATACATTTTCTCTATTTTCTTTCCACTATACCCTTTTGCTTTATTATTTTTATTCCTTAGGCAATAATTAAAAATCTCTTCTATAAAAGATTTTTTTTCAGCACTCTCCATTTCCATATCAAATGCCCTTTGGGCAATTAATCTTAAATCTGATTCAAATTCATTTAAGTCATAACATGAACGATGCTTATGATTTATTAAAACACATATTTTTATAATTTTTAATGTTTCAAAATCAACAACTTCTATCAATAAATTAAAAAAAAACGAATTATTAAAAAACAAATCAGTTATTTGTTCAAGACTAAATTTGCCATATTTTTGCGGTGATGATTTCAATAGTTTATAGACTTCTTCATATCGCTCCTTACGATAATTCTCTCTGTTCTCAGGGTTTTCTATGAATTTAGACTGCAAAATAAGATTCCTAATTTCATTTATGTTTACTATTAGACTTTGAAAATCTGAATCACTCATGCATTGAGCATCAATTTTGCTTTCAGATAATTCAATTATTTCGGCAGCCCTTCCCTCAATGTTAATTAATGCAATTAAAATACCTGCCAATAATCCAAATAATTTCATGCAAATTTCCTTTTTTTTGAGTAAGCACATAAATTATTGATGTTTTTTGGCTCATAATAACCATGACAGCAATCTTCTCTTTTACCCATGTACAAGCTCCCCCTAAAAATTGCTACGAGGAGGTTTAGAGGGAGTAATGGAACCGGCAAGTCACTTAAGGGTTTACAAGACTCTTAACGGCCTTAATTCTTCTCAACATGCTTAGCGCAACTTTTCGCTTCAATGCGCAAAAAATAGGCTAAGACGAAGAAATATCTTTTTTGGCCTTTGATGAAAATAGAAAAATTATTGGCGGATTGATTCTATTCGCTGAAAAGCAGTCCATCTTCATTTATATACTCTGGGTTTATAAAAACCATAGAGGAAGAGGAATCGGATCTAAATTAATGAGAGCGGCTGAAAAAGAAGGTCGTCAAAGAGGAGTGGCCTATTCTACAACAGACACATTAGCTTTCCAGGCTGCCAATTTCTGCCAAAAGCTTGGATACCATGAAATAGGTATAATGAAAGACTACATAGAAGGCCATGACCGCATTTTTTTCCGTAAACTGCTCACAACAAAGTAGCTCACCTTCCCCAATGAATTGGGGCATTTCTTGGTCATTCCACATTTTATTGGGAACAGGCGAGAGGATAAGCAAGCAGTCTAGCTTAATTGGGAGTGTCTGTCAGTTCAAGTTTGAACCGTTACATTTTATAGCTTAAACATGCAAAACCTTACACTTCATAGATGTCTTTGTCAGAAACTTTAAAATTGACCTTCACTAAGCACAGGCCATGGGCGGGCGCCATAATACCAGCAGCCTGGCGATCTTTGGCATCAAGAATATTTTTTACATCAACGGGGTTTCTTAAGCCCGTGCCAACTTCTACCAAAGTGCCAACTATGTTGCGTATCATGTAGCGTAAAAAACCATTACCCTCTACTTCGATAACGACAAAGCACTGTGAAACTCGTGCAATGGTAATTTTTTTTAGATATTTGACAGGATTTTTAGCTCCACACCTTCTCCCTCTAAAAGATGAAAAATCATGCTCACCAATTAGATTGAGTACTGCTTTTTTCATGGCATCAATATCTATGCTTGGAGCGATATGCCAAGCTAAGTTCTGAGTTTCGGTATCAGCGCAATTATCCAAAATAGTGTAGCGGTATAGTTTGCCATGAGCATTTGCTCTTGCATGGACATGGGGCGAGACTCTTTTCACAAATTTAATAAAAAGACCTGGCTCCTGAGTTCTTAATAATCCTTCAATTGTTGAACTGGCATCACAAGGATTTCTAAGATAAAAGGTTACAAAATTATCTAAAGCCTGCACTCCTCTATCGGTACGGGCAGCTACACACATTGCACATGCTTTTTGCCCAGCCAATTGTTCAATGCGTTCGCGCAACGCACCCAAAACAGTTCTCAGACCAGGCTGTTCTTGTACTCCTAAGAAACCTTCTCCCAAATAAGAAAAACTCAGTAAAAAGCAGGTGCGTTCTTTAAATTTTTTGCTGTCCATTATCTAAACTTCGTTGCTGATGCTCAATGGGAACTTGGGTGCGAATATTTTTTAAATACTCTAAATCTATTTCTGCACAGGCTATATCGTTGTTATTGCCACATTGAGCAATAAGGGTTCCCCAAGGATCCACAATCACGGCATGACCGTAAGTAACTCTATTATTTTCATGATATCCACTTTGAGCTGCAGCTAGGACATAGCTTTGTGTTTCAATGGCCCGCGCTCTACACAAAATCTCCCAGTGGGCTTTACCAGTCGTATCGGTAAATGCTGCAGGCACAAGAATGACCTGAGCTCCCATGTTTCTAAGAGCCCAATACAAATAAGAAAAACGTATATCGTAGCAAATTGATAAGGCAACTTTAAAAAAAGGCGTTTGATGGCAAACTATAGCCTTCCCTGGGCGTACAGAACTATCTTCACGATAAGTACTTCCATCAGGTAGGCTCACTGAGAAAAGATGTATTTTTCTATAAACTTCAACAATGATGCCTTTGTCATCTATGAGCACATGCGAATTATAAAATTTTTTTTCACCAGCTATTTGCTCCTGAAATCCTCCTACAGAAATCCACATTTTATTTTTTTGAGCTAAATCACTTATGAACTTTATGCTCTCTCCGTTAAGAGGCTCTGCCATTCTAAAAGCATCGTGATTATTGCCAAAATAAACACAATTTTCTGGCAGGCTTAAAAATTTTGCCTGCCGTGCTCGAGCTTTTGCCACAATTTTCTCGATCTTTGACAGATTAACTTCCTTATCAGAACCTGAGGTCATTTGCCCTACAGCAACAATAACAGCCATATATTCTCCCTTCGTTTCACAAAGCACTGTCTAAAAATAATGACGTCTTTTCATAAAGGCCAGCTTCGAACAATAAAACTGTTTCATATGTGATGTTTTTTTGAGCCCATACCCAGGCTTGAGCAAGTTAGGTTGGAATAATTTTATCAAGCTTATTATTCTTATTGAGCTGTTCTTAATCCCTCACGAGAAAAAAATGATATTGAAATGGCGTTTTTTGCTTCTCTTGTTTGCATATCTTTTATCAATAAGTAGTTTTTCAGGACCCACTTTCTCATTAAAACCCCAAGGCCTGGGCCAACTAATAAAGCAAGCTCAGCTCAAAAACCCTCAAGCTCAGTATCTTTTGGGCACTTATTATATGACTCAAGTTTCGAATAAATATAGTCGCATGAAAACAAAATTTTGGTTTCAAAAAGCTCTGGAGAATAATTATGCTCCTGCGGGCTATTCGCTTGGTTTGTATTTACTGAAACAAGGTCCTAAAAAAAATAAACAGGCTATTGAGATTCTTTTAGTAAGTGCAAAACTTGATTGTCCCTTCTCTCAATATCTTTTGGGTACCTTAGATTCAAGTTATTCAAGCTTGCAAGAACAAGCCCAGAAGCAAGGAATTGACTGGGAAGCTTATATAAGGCACGAGGATTACATTCTTCATATGAATAGTGTTTTTCTAGAAAAAGAATAACGTACATTCTCTGCCAGCTGTGCGACGGTTCTTTTATTAAGCTCTAAAATTTTTCTGGAAGTTTGCATCCGCTAATTTTGTTAGCAGTGCATGGATAACCTTGAAAGGCTAAGAATGTTTCTTAGCAACCCGATCGAATTATTAGATAGCTTGGCTCGTTCGGGGCCAGGTATTCAACGATCTCACATCGGCCACAAAGCATTTATATTTGTATTTAACGCTCAAGCTGCTCGTGAAATTTTAGTCACCTATGCAGATGCTTTTGGTAAAAACGATACTATTTTGAAAAAAATAACTCCTATTACCGGTGAGCATGGACTGGTACAACTCGAGGGAAAAGCTTCACAGGAAGTACGAAAAAAATCTCGCGCAATTTTTAGCCAAGATAATTTGGCTCATCTGCAAGCTGTCATCGAAGAAATTGCTTTATCCTATGTCAGCTCAATCCCTAATGATAGAGCAATTGCTATCGATGAACTCATGACCGAACTTATTCTTAATACGGCTTTTCGCATTTTTTTGGGTGTGAACTATAAAGATTCTTCTAAAAAAGTTGGACAAGAGTTTTTACGGCTCAACCATATTTGTGGCAATCGCATCAATCAGCTCATATCACTACCGCTTTGGTTACCATCAAGACAGAACAAAGAAATAATTGCGCTTAAAAATTCCATCAGAGGCTTTATTCTCTCAACGCTCAAGCAAGAGACATCCAAACAAGAAAAAAACATTGTAAATTTATTTTCAAAGAGCCCTCATATTATTGATCAATGCATGACCTTTTTATTTGCAGGACATGAGACTACAGCTTCATCTTTGGCTTTTACTTTTTTGCTGTTGACCCGGTATGCGCATTATCAAGACCGTATCGCCAATGATTTTATTTTCACCAAAGCTATCTATCAAGAAAGCCTTAGGCTCTATCCTCCGGCCTACATGGTGACAAAAAAAGCTAAAAAAAATACTTCTATACAAGGATTAAACATTTACAAAGGCGATCAAATAATCATTGCTATTAAGCAAATTCATAACAGCCACACTTATTTTAAAGACCCTCATATTTTTGATCCCAACAGATTTATTGATTGCCACCATAATCCAGCTTTTATGCCATTTAGCCTAGGAAACAAATCATGTGTTGGAGAAAGACTCGCCTATCTTGAGGCATGCATTATCTTACAAATTTTTTGTAAAAATTTTTACATTGAGCCGGTCGGCCACTCAATAGAAACAGAGCAGCTCATCACGCTTCACCCCAAAAGTGGTCAAAAGATAAAATTTAGCAAGAGATGATTAATGTCCAAAGCAAACAAACAAAAAATCGATACTATAGAAGTCGATATGCTCATCGATCATTATGTGTCGGTCATAGATAACCGTCCAAAAGCTCTGTTTTCTCGATTTCTTGTCAAGGGTTATACCTATACAACACTAGATACTGTTAATGAGAGCTATTTTAAATCAGCACTCAAGGCTAAAATTTTATTGGGCATGCTCATCACTTTGCTCGACGATATGGCCGACAATCCACATTATTTTAATCCGAGCTTATTAAAAATTTTATACAAAGTTGGCGGTCCATGTCAGTGCGGATACCAGGAAGTACAAAGTGAAAAAGAAAAACAAATTATTGAGCTTACTCAACTTCTCATCAAAAACATTCAAAATATTCTGCACGGTTTGCCCAATTGGCAAGCATGCCAAGAAATTTTTCTCTTTGATGTGTGGCAGATTTATCTTGCTAATCGTTATTCCGAACTTATGACAGCCTTTCCCTCGATCAGAAACATGACCGAAGCCAAAATCTATGGTCCTTTCAATATGGGTATGGTTGCCGCTGGCATGATCGATCTTATGGCGCTCAATAAATTTAACGAAAAAGAACTGGGAGTATGCCGTGAGATTTTTTTAATAGGTCAAAGGCTCGGCCGTATCGGCAATCTTATCGCCACCTTTGAAAGAGAAAAAAAAGAATGTGATGGCACTAATGAAATGGCTCTTTATCTAGAAAAATTTCCTCACACTCAGCACAAATATTTATCTACGCTCAAAAAAGAGCACCATAAAGGCATAAAAAAAATCAAAAAGAAAAAAGCATTGCTCCGCAGTTTTAATACAAAACGCTACAGTCGCGGTCTAGAAAAATTATTTAAACTTCATCTTTCTATGATGGGCACTATTTGAATTCTATTTTTGCGCACAGATAAGATCCAGCTTCATGAGAGCGCTTACAAGTCTTTCTATGGCAAATTTATAATTGGTTTTGAATTGTTCATGGGTAGAAATATTTGAATCTACAAAATCTGAAATAGCTTTGAGGGCAAACATAGGTGTATGACACAGAGAAGCAACTTCAGCGACAGCAGCAGCTTCCATATCCTTAGCATCGGTATTAAAGAGCTGCATTTTTTTATGGTCATCAATCGATGCAAAAACAGCATCTCCACTTGAAACAATGCCCGCTTTAATAGCAGGAGGAACTTTTATATCTGCAGACAAAAATGCCCCTTTCTCAAATTCATGATAAGCCTCAACAGGAATGTGCCGCCCGTGGTAATAAATTGGGCCGCAACTTAAAAAAACATCCCCTATGTGAGCTCCCTTAGATTTAAAACCACCAGCTGTGCCAACACTCGCCAAAGCTTTAGGGTTTATCACTTTGATGGTTTCCCACGCGGCAAGAGTTGCAAATTGAGTGCCGATTCTATCGACTTTATACTTTGGGCACTTACCAAAAAGCACCAAAGCGGTTTTTGAGTCTTCTGATAGAAAAATTCTCAGCCCAAGCCTCGCATCAAAAACGTCGAACGATTCCCGCATATCAAGAGCATCTATGATCGGCTCTGCCTCTAATGAAAGTGCACACAAGATAGCAAGAGAAATATCCATTTCACCCTCTATAAAGGGAGCTTCAGCTTTTTTTTAGCAAACCATCAATTTTAAAGGCATGCTCGGTATTTTTATCAAAGAAAAATTCAATCTTGGGCGTCTTTCTTAGATTCAGCTTTTGAGAAACTTCATGACGAAATTCAGAGCGATGAGTTTTCATTACCTGCTGCGCACCGTTTTCATCAATATTACCAAACACTGAATAGAAAATTTTGGCCAAACCATAATCTGGTGTTACCTCAACTCGGTTGATGGTAAGCACGCAAGATGGAATAAGCGAATGATGCCGTGACATTTTTTCACACACAACTTTCCTAATGGCTTCACCCATTCTTTCTTTTCTAAACGTCGGCATCATTACTCCCCAAACTATGCTGAGTGGCTATTCTCAACATCTTTATTCTTTCCTTCGGAAGCTGAAATAGATTCCGATAATTTTGCTTCAACTTCCTTAAGCTCAAAGCATTCCAAGATATCGCCTTCTTGGAAGTCACTGAAACCATCCAAAACAATTCCGCACTCATAGCCTGAACCAACTTCTTTGACATCATCTTTAAAGCGCTTAAGACCAGCAATGCTGCCAACAAAAAGCTCATCATTCTTACGTTTGAGACGTATTTTTGCAGAGCGAACAATCTTGCCATCAAGCACATAGCTTCCGGCAATCTTGCCATGTTTGGATACAGAAATAATCATTCTCACTTCGGCTTTACCCAAATAGCGTTCTTCAACTACAGGAGCTAGTAATCCGGCCATTGCTTTTCTAACATCATCGATTGCTTCATAGATAACAGAATAATAGCGAACATCTATTTTCTCTTGAGCGGCCAAGGCCTGGGCTTTTCCATCGGCCTTAATATTGAAACCGATAATAATGGCTTGCGATGCCATCGCCAAATTCACATTACTTTCCGTAATCGTGCCAACACCAGAGTGAACAATTTCTACTTTAACTTCTTTGGTTGATAAATTTTCTAGGGAAGCGGTCAAAGCCTCTGCTGAACCGTATACGTCGGCTTTTACAATCAAGCGCAAAGTCTTAGCTTCTTCTCCCGGAGCCTGTGCCAAAAAGTTTTCCAAAGAAAAGTTTTTAGTTTTAAGCAATTCCTTCTCTCTGTTTTTCTGAGCACGATGATTAGCAATGGTTTTTGCAGTCTTATCATCTAAAACAGCATTCACCTGATCACCTGCGGTTGGCACACTCGAAAGCCCCAACACCTGCACAGGAATCGATGGACCAGCTTCTTTAAGCAACATACCATTGGAGTCATACATAGCACGCACACGTCCCATGCATTCACCAGCTACAACATAATCACCTTGTTTTAGGGTGCCTGACTGAGTCAGAATTGTTGCCACAGGACCTCGACCTTTATCGAGTTTTGCTTCTACTACGCATCCGGATGCTGGCTTATTTGGATTTGCTTTTAATTCCAATACTTCAGCTAAAGCGGCCAAACCAGCAATCAGATCATCCAAACCTGTTTTCTTTAGAGCTGATACTTTAAAAAACTGGGTATCACCGCCCCACTCTTCTGGTTGAAGACCAAGTTCTGATAACTGTTGCATAACCCGCTCAGGTTTAGCATCTGGTAGATCCATTTTATTAATGGCAACCACAACTGGCACTTTAGCGGCTTTGGCGTGATCAATAGCTTCCCTTGTTTGAGGCATCACTCCGTCGTCTGCTGCAACAACAAGCACCACAATGTCGGTAACTTCAGCTCCGCGGGCTCTCATAGAAGTAAAAGCTTCATGTCCAGGAGTATCCAAAAACGTTACAGCACCGTGTTCAGTCTCAACAGAATAAGCACCTATGTGCTGGGTAATTCCCCCTGCTTCGCCCTTAACAACGGAAGTCTGTCTCAATGCATCGAGCACACTTGTTTTTCCGTGATCGACGTGCCCCATAACCGTTACAATCGGTGCTCGTGGCAATAGGTTTTCGGGCGAATCCTCACTCTCTTTAATCAGGTTCGCCTCTTCAAAGGCTACGTTTTTGATTTCGAAACCAAATTCGCTGGCAACAATGGATGCTGTATCGAAATCGATCGCCTCATTGATAGTAACCATCATTCCCATGGAAAGAAGTTTACTTACAACCTGACCAGCCTTGATCGCCATTGCATGAGCAAGATCATGAACCGTAATCGCATCGGTCATTTCAATAACGCGTTTATGAGCAGCAGCCTGAGTAAGAGTAGTTGCTTTGCCCTGAGTTTTTAAAGCTGATGATTTTTTCTTACGTCCAGGGGCAAGCCATAATTCTCTGCCGCCAGAGGACGTATCTCTCATTTCACGCGAATAGTTGGTTGACCCCTTTTTCTTTTTAGAAGGCCTGCCTCCGGGTTTTTGTGATGCGTCAGGCCCCGCCGGAGGTTGAGGAGAAACTGCTTGCGGGACATAAGGCTCACGTTCTGTCGCGCCGCCAAAATTTCTACCAGCACCGGCAGCTCCTGAACGAGGACTACCTCCGGATCGTGCGTGAGCTCCTCCGCTATACCCCCGTCGCTGAAAAGAGCGACCTTCTGAGGCGAGTCGTGCCTTAATAGCATCCGCATCGATTACACGCACAACATTACTCGGAGGAGTTTCCTTTGTTGCACTGGTTGCATTGGAGGGTTTGTCAGTTTTCACAACTTCAGGACGGAAACCAGCATCGAATCGTGCTTCTTTTTGCGCTGGGGCCACTTTTTCTTCCTTATCAAGCGTTGGTTTACTAACAACCTCTTTTTCGCTTGCGGATGTAGTAGGTTGTAACTCGATCTGTTTTTCAACAGGTTCACTTTCTTCAGAATTTTCTACTACTGCTAAGTTTTTCTTTTCTTCAGCAGCCGTCTTCAATTCATCGACGGGAGATGAAGCTGGCGAAGCATTAAGCTCCTCCGGCAGGTTTTCTTCAGCTTGATCTCTACGTCTTCTTAATACGGTTCTTGGCCTACTTGTCACAGCTACTGCGTCTCCACTAGGTGATAGTCCCAAAGCTTTGTATGCCTTCTGCTCATCGACACTGCTTGAATGGGTACGAACTTCGACACCATTGGCAATGAGCTTGGCAATAACTTCCTGGTTGGACATATTTAATTTTTTTGCCAATTCATGCACTCGTAATTTACCCATTCAACATCCCCTTACCACTGCTCGTCAGCGCTTTGTCGATGAAAATAAACAACTCAACAAAACTCGCAGTTTTGCGATACAGCATATTGTCCGTTTCCTTATTGGCTCACAGACGCCAACTTATTCAATTTCATCAAAATTTCTTCCGTTATACGACTTTTATTCAGGGCTACAACACCCGTTTTCTCACGCCCTAAACAATTTCCTAACTCGTCCATTGAAACAGGTACCTTCACAATTGGCACCTGCCAATCAAACCTTCTAGAGTTTTCTTGAATTTCCTTCAATGAACGCTGAGAAAAATCAGAAGCGTATAAAACCATAGCCATATTCTGAGAAAGCATCGAACTTTTCACAGCATCTCGACCGACTTCACAGTGGCCAAAACGCCTTAACATACCCAGATTTCCCAACAAGCTTAGTTTTAATCGTTTCGTCACCTGCTCTAAAATTTCTTTAGAGTTTATCGGTAAAACTTTTTCTTTCCGAAATAACAACCTCTTATCAAAAGCTTTTGTTAAACACAGTCTGGTGGCACAAATCCAAGCGCCACGTGAAGGCGCTATTGCTTTTTCATCAAAAGCAATCTCCCCATCAAGAGCGCGCACGAATCTCAGCAAGCTCTGCCTGCTCGCCTTTTTCCTACACACTAAACAACTGCGAACACTTTCCATACGATTTTCACTTAGCAGCTAATGCGGGAATCAAGAGCAGCCAATTTCTTCTTAGCCACTTCAAAAATCACCTTTGCAGTATCTAAATCAAGATCAGCACTTTTAGCCAAGCCTTGCGCATCTTTGCACAGGAAGACATCTACTAGATCGCTAAAACCTACAGCTTCCAATTTTTCTTTTGATTCTATCCCTAGGCTGTCGAGAGCTAATTCAGACTGACGATCTTCCTCGGCAAGTTTGCTACAAACTTCATCAATAACCAACAAAACCTTAGCAAAAATACGTACTAATTTTCCCTGCTCAACTTTTCGTTCTTCTTCTGACTTTTTCACATTTTCAGCTTCCGCTTTTAAGGCAACAAAGTCAGATTCTTCAAACCCAGGAATTGTTTCTAAGGTATCGTTATCAGTTTCCAAAAAATCTGTGACGCTCTTAATTCCATAGTTAAACAAGGTTTGGAATTGAAGCTCAGATAACGATTTAATTTGGGAAAGTGATACCCAGGCCTCTTCTTTTTCAGCAGCCGCCTTCGACTCAGCCTGAATGTCAATTTTCCACCCTGTCAACTGTGAAGCCAAGCGCACATTTTGCCCTCTTCGTCCAATCGCCAATGACAATTGTTCATCAGGAACAACAATTTGCATACTGCGTTCTTCTTCATTGATCAAAACACGAGTTGCCTCAGCTGGAGCAAGCGCATTACAAACAAAACGAGCTTCGTCCAAGTCGTAAGGAACAATATCGATCTTTTCTCCACGCAACTCTTGCACAACCGCCTGGACCCGAGCTCCCTTCATCCCGACACACGCTCCAACAGGATCAACATCCTGATCTTTGGATCGGACAGAGATTTTGGTTCTAAACCCTGCTTCTCGTGCAGCGCTCTCTATGCTGACGATTCCCTCGGCAATTTCGGGTACTTCTTGTTCAAACAATTTCACTACCAGATTTGGATGTGTCCGAGAAAGAATAATCTGCGCTCCTCTTGCTACCTCAAGCACATCCACAACGTACGCAACAATACGATCGTGAATACGAATATTCTCTTTAGAAATCTGTTCTGAGGTCGGCAATATGGCTTCTGCTCTACCCAAATCAACGATCACATCACCACGTTCAAAACGCCTCACGGTACCTGTAGCAATCTCACCCTTACGATCTTTATACTCGTTATAAACCATCATTCGTTCTGCTTCACGCACTCTTTGAACAATGATCTGTTTGGCATTCTGAGCAGCTATTCGACCGAACTCACTAGACTCAAGTTTCACACCAAGATCTTCACCAAGAGCTTCCTCAGTTAGATCAGGATCCAGTTTTTTTGCATCTTTGAAAAAAATTTCCCCAGACTTTTTTACTTCGCCATCTTTTATGATACGCAGAAATTCATAAACTTCGACCTCGCCGATTTCTTCGTTATAGCGAGCTTCAAGGTCAGCATCCAAACCAAGCTTTTTGCGAGCGGCGCTCAGCATAGCATCTTCAAGCGCAGAAACGAGAACCTCTTTACCAATATTTTTTTCTCGACCAACTTGCTCGAGCACTGCACCTAAATCTAATTGTTCCAGCTTCATTCTCTTCTCCCAAATTGGTTAATTGAGCTTCTTTTTGGGCTTACTCATATTCGTAAAATCAAAAACTATATGGGCTTCAGCTATTTCTTCGAAAGAAATCTTAAGAAGCTCATTTTTTCCTTCAACTTTCAAAACAATAAAACCTTCTAAAGCCTCTTGAAGATTTCCTAACAATCCTCGTGTCCCATGCCGTTCAGCAGAATGCAGGCGGATTTTCACACGCTCTCCAACAGCCTCACTAAAATGGCGAGCTTTGGTTAATGGTCTATCAACTCCAGGAGTAGATACTTCAAGATCATAGCGACTATTTAAAATAGTTTTTGCTTCATCTTTGGCATCAAGCACATCAGACAAAAAACGAGAGATAAACTCAAGATTCTCTAAAATAATGCCGTTCTTCTGAGCTTTAGTATCAACAAAAAGAGCAAGCAACGATTTTGCCTGTGAACGTTTCAAAGTCAAACGTATAAGTTCAAAACCTTCACTATCGAGCAATGGCTCTATAATATTTTTAAGCTCTTCTTCATCCAAGCTTAGTCTAACAACAAAATTTTCCATTTAACCTACCAAATTTTCGATAAATTCCAAACCACCAAGTCCAAAAGCAATAAGCTCTCAAACCGGTACCAAGGCAAATAATGCAAAGGCAACTTAGCGCTTGTGAAAATATCGAAAGATTAAGCTGTTGTGCGCAAAGACGTACTCTAGCCGGTACCAAACAACTAAAGCTATAACAAGCTAAAATTAGCTTGTAAAGCGCGGTTCACCCCTTGAAGCGTCCATCGAATTCCACATTTATACTAGGCTCCCCAAGAGACTTTTTACCCTCTCTTGCGCTCATTTTTTTGATAAAAACCAGAGAGTTAAGACATGCATCAATCAAATCAGAAAGCCCACTTCTGTCTGTAGCAGAAATTTTTATAACGTCTTTAATTCCAATACGTTTCCCAAGAGTGAGTTCATCTAATTTGTCTATCTTATTAAAAATGAGAATGCGTTTTTTGTCTTTTAAGTTTAGTTCTAGCAAAACCTTCTCAACTACAGAAATTTGGAGTTGATAATTTTCATCAGAACAATCCACCACATGCAAAAGAATATCTGCATCTTCTAATTCTTCGAGCGTTGCCATAAAGGCTTTCATCAAACTTTCCGGCAAATGGTTAATAAAACCAACAGTATCGGTCACCACCACTTCTTGCTCATGAGGAAAACGCAGGCGCCGCGAATATGGGTCGAGAGTGGCAAATAATTCATCTTTTGCGTATATCTCGGCATTGCATAGTGCGTTAAGCAACGTGGATTTTCCAGCATTGGTGTAGCCAACAATAGCAAAAGTAGGAAGCTCATGATTTTTGCGCGACTGCCTACGCAAAGCTCGCTGTTTTTTAATGCGCTCAAGCTCTGTACTTAGCTTCGCTAAGCGATCCTTTACTCGCCGCTTATCAACCTCAAGCTTGGTTTCCCCTGGACCGCGCCCACCAATTCCCCCGGTAAGGCGGGATAATCCACTTTGCTTTTTAGCTAATCGTGGCAACGAATAGCTCAACTGCGCCATTTCAACCTGCAGTTTACCTTCTCTGGTAACGGCGCGTTGAGCAAATATGTCAAGAATAAGCATGCTGCGATCAAGGATTTTCAGGTCGGTGAGATCAGTAATATTATTCAACTGCGATGGTGAAAGATCGTGGTCGAATATCAACATCTCAACCCCTAAAGCCAAAGCTCTTAAACAAATTTCTTCAAGCTTACCCGTACCAATAAAAGTTTTCGGATAAAAACGAGCCCTAAACTGGTACACGCTTTCCACTACTTGAACACGAGCAGAGCGAGCCAATTCCTTAAGCTCTACCATTGAGCTCAAGCCTTCTTTTTTGCTGCAGTTATAAACACCGATAAGCAAAGCTTTTTCTAAATATTTTTGAGTTTCCCCTGAACTTTTTATCAAGCCTGATAGGGCAAGATCTTTGACTATCTCATCTATCAAGTGCGAAAAATTTATATCGAGCTGATGAATAGAACGAAACGACTCTTCTTTGACAGTGATAACATTAGCTTCGTTTGAACGCTGTGTTGCTAAATGGGCTACGATCAAGGGACCATCTATATTATCGCGACTTGCATCAATCTCTACCACGGCATCAAGGCGCAATTTTTCCAAGTCTGTTTTGAAGTCGCTCGTCAAACAATATTTTTTTTCACCACCACTCGAAATCATAAAATGTGGCGGTGTAGGTCTGGCAACGATTAACCGCAGTCCACGCAAACGATCTTCAGTACCTCGTAAGCGGCCTATATTTGGCAAATAGAGTCGAGTAACATCGCCCACCATCACCGAACGCACTTCACCTTTGCGATCCAAAAAAACAGCTACCATACGGCGGGTTAAGAAGGCCGCTTTGGCAAGCTTACGTGCAAGCTGTAGAGTAAGAATATCTACACTTCCTGCATGTGTATCTTTGAGTGATTGTACAGCTTTAAGCTGGTGCTGCTTGAGATCTTTTATATTGCCAAATATTTCGCTCATAATTTCTCAATTGCTTGTAGATAATCAAACTTTATTCAGGACTTGCGATAACATCTTGAAGGTTCAAAAATCCAATCATTTCTTCAAACAAGCGCATTTGAGATCTCTCTTCACTTAGATCTAAACGCTCTTCATTGATGATTTTCATTTCGGCTTCAACCCAATCGAGCCACGCTTCTTCACTAATATGTTCTTTGATCAACTGCCCGAGGGGCCCTTCTAGAGGGGCTTGTTCTAAGCCTTTGAGTTCTCTCGCTAATTTTTTGCAAACTACCATTTTTTTCTCGTTATAATTTATTCATTAGTATCTGACTTTGCAGATAAACAAGCTGTGGATAAGAAGCAAATTGCCAGTATCAATCTAAAATGTCGACACCGGTAATTTTTCTATTTTTAAGAAGCTACTATTTTCAGTTAGTTATCGCTTTGCTGCGTGTACTCAGAAATTAAAGACTCGGTTAATTTTTGGGATTGGTATAAATCTAAAGGTTTTTTGCCATATTTTTTACCTATCGAGCTGCTCCTAATATTTTCAATTTCTTCTAAGCCTTGTTTATAGCAACGATTACCTAGACCTAGTTGCCCATAAGCATTAGATCCGCAGACCAAAATTTTTCCACTCCTGTCTACAAATAGACTTTGAAAACTTCCCGCACAGGCATTACTTATTTCTGACAAATTATTAATTTTTTCTGGTGTTTGCCTACTTGCAGTTCCCCTTAACCCTAGCTGGCCATAATAGTTATTTCCACAAGCCCAAGCCTTATAATTTTCATCTATAAACAAAGTGTGTTCATATCCCGCACTCATGGCGATTATTTTAGGCATATTAATTTTTTCTGGTGTCTGTCTACCTGCGGTATTTCCCAGTCCCAGTTGGCCATGATAGTTATTTCCACAAACAAAAACTTCACCATTTTGATTTGCAAACAGACTGTGATAGCTCCCAGCACAAACAGTAGTTATTTCAGACAAATTATTAATTTTTTCTGGCGTCCATCTATCTATAATATCACCTAATCCTAGCTCGCCATAGTAGTTATATCCACAAGCCCAAACATCATAATTTTCATCTATAAATAAACTGTGACCACATCCCGCACTAAGAGCAATTATTTTAGGCACATTAATTTTTTCTGGTGCACATCTATTTCTAGTATCACCTAAGCCAAGCTGGCCAGAATGGTTATTTCCACAAGCCCACACTTGACCACTTTGGTCTAGAAATAGACTGTAAAAATTTCCTGCATAAACACCAACTATTCCTGACAAATTATCATTTTTCTTTAGTATCTTTCTATCTATAGTATCTCCTAATCCCAGCTGGCCATACTCGTTACCTCCACAAACCCAAACATCATAATTTTCATCTATAAATAAACTGTGACCACATCCCGCACTAAGGGCAATTATTTTAGGCGCATTATTAATTTTCTCAAATATTGGCCTAGGAGTTCTATCTTTCAAACCCAGTTGACATTTATTGTTGTTTCCACAAACTAAAAGATCATCATTTTCACTTATAAACATGCTGTGAAAAAATCCTGCCGTGATATTATTTTTTGGTGATATAGCCTTTAAGTTAAAAGATAAGACTAAGAGGATAACCGCAAAACATAGTTTCATATATATTTTCCTTTTATATGTATCCGTGAAAACTTAAAAACATCCACCATCGCTTCAGAGCGCTGCGCTCTAAAACACAAAGAAGATTGCTATGATTCCTAGCATATGATTTTTTTCTCTTTCGTAAGAGAGTGAACTTAGACCCTCTTTTCAGGTCTAGGAAATCTGTATAATTATGAAACATGAATATAAGTCAAGAAAATGATGCGTTTAGAAATTCACAACACTTCAAAAATGATAGGTGTAAGCATGCTTATCTTTCATGTTTGCGGCAATTTCAATCTACCATATGGCAAAGCTTGCCAAGGCGCATCTTCATTTCACTATGGCTATTAGCAAATATCTTTGTTGTGGGAATCTTTGCATGGGCTTACTTCGTTCTTTAATTCATGCCTAGCCATATTATGTGCAAATAATTTAACCTAGGTAGAATTTATTTTCATTGTTGTTAGAGCTCAAACTGTTATTTCAAATTTATTACGGACTGAGCATGAGTAGAAAAAAAAATTATCTCTTTTGGTCTATTGTTCCGCTATCACTGATTATCTTTGGATGCATAAGCACCGGTATTCCCTATTTTCAACTGAAAGACCGGGTTAATAAACAAATAGAAGCTATAAGAGCCTCAAAAAACACTTATAAAATTTCACCAGGCCAGGCTTCATATATAAAATTTCCTTACTACGGCCCCTTTAAAAATGAAAAACTCATCTGCGATAAGATAGAAATTCCCTTTGTGGTTGACAAAAAAAATTTGGAAGCCTTTGCATTTTTGTCTCAATCATATTTTTCTTCAGATAAAAATTTTCATTGTGTCTTTCAATTTGAAAATTCCTATGCACAGAATCTAGAAAAAATTATCGTTGAGGATTTTGAATACCCCAAAGAAACTCTCAACGTGGATAAAAAACGAGTTGTATTATCAAATGAAGATATGCAACAAGTTCAAAAAGAAAATGAATTTTTAAGCAAAATTTTTGCCAACTCCAGTACTACCCCTTTCTTTAACCAAGCCTTTATCGCCCCCTTAAATTCAAAAATTACCAGTATTTTTGGCACACAAAGAATATTTAATAAGCTTAAGAAAACGCAACACTTAGGAACAGATTTTAGAGCTCGCATTGGCACACAGATAAGACCTGCCAACACCGGAAAGGTAGTGTTTGTGGGAGAGCTTTTCTTCGGAGGAAACACCATCATTATTGACCATGGTCTTGGAGTTTTCACCCTTTATTGCCACCTCTCTAAACCCATTGTTTTAGAGGGCATGATGGTCGATAAAGACACCATCATCGGCGAGTCCGGCGCAACAGGAAGAGTAAATGGGCCACATCTCCATTGGGGAGTAAAGATTCACGGAAACGACGTAGATGGATTTTCTCTGATCAATGCTTCTGAAAATTTATTTTAATTACAGCTTTATTTAGTTTGTGTTTTGATTGGCAAGCAGTGGCACCACTGTCTACCCCAATATGAAAGCATTTTTAAATTAAGCTATTGCCGCAGTTGAGTCTCCAGCTCTGCTATTCGTTGTTCTATCTTGCCTTTTGTTTCTTCAATACTACTTTTTAGTCGCGAGATTTTTTTTGGATTTGGGGCTGGCTTAGCTTATTTTGCTTTCAGAGAAAGCTTGTAAGCTGCAAGATTATCGCGAAGAAAGCTGACCTTGTAAAACATAAAGTCTTTTTCACTCTAAGCTACCTGAATAAGGAAACTTCTAAAGATGTGGTGCTGGCGAAAAATAACAAATTTAGCAACATAGTTTATTTTTTTGACCAGAAGCTCTCTTATGCAAGCTTCACCATCTGCTAATCAAAAAATCCAGAGCCAATTTTTTTATTTGTGGAAAAAATTCATGAGAGTGAGATTTTTATTTTGCAGCTTTTTCCTAGCAAATCTAATCACTATAATGCCAGCTTGGGCGAGTAATTTTGGACTCTATTCCTCAATCCCAATGCCCAAAAAAAACAGCATCGAAATTATTGATAAGGATTTGGAAAAAATATGTTGTTATGTGCAAGCAATTTTAGCTCAAAGAAATGAGGATAAAATTTCTGTAGAACACCAACATTTTTTTAAAGAAGAGTTAGACACTGCTCAAAATTTTTTTCGCCCTCTAATAGAGGAAGCTCCTCAATATTTAACATTTCAGGAATATTGGCAGAAATTACAAATTGATATTGAAAATATTATTGCCGAAGAGCGTCAAGACATTCCGCTTATGCACCTGATCGGATTAAAACTCATCATCATATCTGATCTTTGCCAGTTTTCTTGCCCCGATAAAGCTCAAAAATTTCTACATACAAATATTGATTCATGCGATGACATTATCTTAAATATTTTCCGTAAACTAATTGAATCAGTTGTACTTCTACCGCCTAACAAATCAATAAAAGAAGTTTTATTACTCGATCCACTTAACAGCTGTCACCTGTTAAACCAACCTTACCTAAAAAATACGATCCCATTTTTAAGCAAAAATGGCCTCTTTGGTTTTAGCGGTTTTTTATATGCTTTGCTTAATAAAGTATTTATCCAACCCTATCCTAGCGTGGGTAACAATGAAATTCATGGAGGAAAATGGGGCAGCTTTGCTACATATATGCTCTTTATTCAGATTCAAAGAGAAAGCCCAAATGATTTTTCTAACTATGCCAACCAGAATTTTGTTTCTTGCATGCTGATGGCTGCACACGACAAGCTTCACCAAGATAGGCATCAGTGCTATATCAATAGATCCTTGCCGTCCTTCAAAAAATGGTATTTGTTTATTCAAAACACCGAAAGCAATCACACCGAATTAGCATTAGACATATGCGCGCTATTTTACGTCGCTCACGAAATCACCTACCCCACATCTAGTAATGGCATCTGCAGGGCAATTAGCGACGGATTTGAAGACTACGAATATTATTCCTCTCACTTTGAACGTAAATCTGAAAAAGATCGCCGCCTCCTGGCCTTAAAAGACATTGATGATTATGCAAAAGCTCTAAAAGAGATTGGTGCCGATATAGATTATTCTGACAACGAACCTTGGACCAACGGCCCTCAAGTACGAAAAATTCTTCAAAGCTGCGTTCAAAACATTACTCGAAAGATTTATGCATCGGAGCCTTGTCAGAAATAATTTTCTACATGACAAACGTGCCCTCCTGTGTCTTTTTGAAACGCACACAAGATACTTAGGGTGAGCTCAAAACCATTATTGAGCTAGAGTGTTTTTTGTTCGTATATTTATGCTAAAGGGGAGTAGAAATTGTTTTTTTAATAATACATAAAAAACAAATCATTAAAGGATATAAAATCATGAAAAAACTTGTAACATTTTTTACTTTATTTTCAATAAGTTACACTGTTCAAGCAGAAATATCTCCCAAATTCATTAACAATATTTTAAATCTAAACGATCTAACACAAGAGGAATTCGATGTTTTTTTGGCCGAATTCAATGAGGACAAAGAAAAGGAATTAGTAATAGAAATTATTAATAAAATTATCGAAACATGCAAAAAAACACATCAGCTTGAAAGTAAAAATTGGCTTGGTAGAAAAAAATCACATGCGAAACAATTATTTGATTTAAATAGCGGAAAACATCTCTTTGCATTGTTTCATTTTTACAATGTAAAATTTTTCTTAGAATCAAGACATACAATACTTAACATTACAAACAATATTAACAGTGAATTTATCACCTCAGCTGAAGAATTATGCAAGTTTATTAATTACTACAGTAATAACGGTGAATACTCTGCAATTTCAACATCTTTAAACGACAAATATAACGCAACAACAAATGACAATCGCACCATTTTAAACTCTGCAACTGAATTCCGTAATGCCTTAAATAAACACAACAATTACAATGAAGTTGATAGGTATAAATTAGCATTAATGTACAGATTAGGAATATTTTATTGGTACATAAATTCTGAAAGCTTTATCCAAAATTTAAAAAACATAAATAACGCGCTTAAAAATATCGACTTCACCCCTGAAAAAGATACCGTTTTAATTTTTATAGGCGATAATACATGGAATAAAGACGATTTATCAGAAAATATTTACATTCATACTCTACTGCCACTTTTAGAGGGAAATACTATAAATCCCGTCGAAAAAGTAAAAAATGCTCAAACCATCATACGATAACAGCAAGAATATCAGCGCAATGCAGTGTGAATTAAACCACACTGCATTCGTCCAAGAGACTGCTTTGAAAGTATTGACCAAAAAGTCTTCGTTGAATAATTTCAAACAGTTTCTAAACATCGCGCTCTAGTGACAAAAATCTCTGGAGCTTTTTTTACACTCAGAAATTCCACCATTCGGAAGAAAATATTTTCTTTGCTTTCACTAGCATTAAATTTCCTGAGTTGAAAAAGTTCTTTAAGATCTTTTGAAATGGCAATTATTTCATCGACAAAAGCTTCGTGATAACAAAGATTAAGCAATGCATTTTCTGGATAAAATTTGTCCTCAATAATTTTTTGGGGAGCTAAAGGCCAACGCACCATCCATGAGCGATATTTTTTTAATACCAGTGCGCGCTCTTCGCCGAGTGTACCTGGATCCGCATCACCAGGATCGCATTCAAAAAATATAATGGCCTTATTTAGAGACTGTAAAAATATTTTTGTCCACTATCACGTGTCATTCACGTTTTGACCACCATTTATGTGTCATCCCCGTTTTAAACACTACCACGTGTCATCCCCGCGCAGGCGGGGATCCAAATAGAGCACGATGAGGTCCCTTTAAGTTAAAAAAACGGCATACTCTGTGTCGGGGGGTAGCTATGATATGTCTCAATGAATTTACAGCAAGCGAAGAAGTTCTTAACATGGAAATATTTTTCATCTTAATAATGGATATGTTTGGCTTATTCAACATCAGATAGTTAGATTATCAGAAAACCATAAGACATTTTTTTACTTACAAGATAAGCCATATTTTACAAAACAAAATTAAAAAGACATCAACTCTCCGTCGACAATCTTACTTGATTTTTAAAAAATTTAATATAGCAATAAATTTAGTTATTTCTTTTAATGCTGGATAATTATCTAACCAGCGCAGAGAAGAAATCATACATTGGAGTATATAGTGAAAAAAATGGTAACTCGATTGAGTTTTTTTGTCTTATTGTTCCACTTAACAGGCCGTGGCCAAGCAAATGCTGATGAAATTTTATCCCTAATAAACCCACAAATTAATGCTGCACAGGAACTCGTAAACAATTATGATGATACAGGTGATTCTATACTAAAAATTATAGATAATTATGACGAGATTAGGCAAAAATTTTTGATATCTTTGAGCTCAAAAATCATAGAAAGTGCCCAAGTTTTAATCAAAGATGACAACAATCCTCAGCAGATTCTAAATCACTTCCTTTCGATATATGGAACCATCATGCAAGGAAGTAAAGATTACATAGAAAAAGCAAGCGAAGATGTTGCAAAAGTAGCCATTTCTAGCCTTGCCAATAAACCTACATGGAGTAACGTGGCAAACTCTGAGACCTGGTTGCAGTCGATTCGAGAAACAGTGTATGTCGGCGCTAGCAAAATAAGTTCAACATTTGGTTTCGGATCACGTGCTTATCTTAATGCTATTTCCAAAGCCAATCATGAGGAAAACAAATGGTACGCAGCAATAGCAAAGGCTTGGAAATTAGACGGACCCGTCTTTGAAAAAGATAAGATCGAGCACTATTGCAACTATGCCGCAGAGTATAAAAATTTTGATGGCGCCAATTCACTCTGTAAACAATTTGAAGCAGCAGAACAGCTTAGACATACTCTCAAAATGAATCTCATCCATGCCTATGCCCAATACTCTCAAGAAAATGACCTTTCTAACATAAGAGAATCCCTGAAACAAATGACCATTCGACATAGTCTAAAAGATTTGGCCATTGTCCCTATAGATAGGTTGCAAAAAACGTTTCTAACTCAACTCCAACATAACTCTGCTCAGTGGGCAACTGCTGCAATAAAACAGCTCAAACTTGAAAATAGTCATGAAATAGGCCTAGCAAGTTACCGTTTAGTATCTCTCTACTTCTTAGTTTTTTTTAATACTGATGCCTTTGCTGAAAATATAAAGAATACTTATGAGAGCGTCTCGTTTAATGATCAATACTTTACTCTTACTGCCGATCATCTCAAAGTGATACTGCACGACAAAAACGATGTTCCCAGCCCTGATTCGCTCAAAGAAATGCTTATTGATTTTTATCAAAAACATTTACCAAGTAACCAAGATAAAATAATCATTATAAAATAAAATTAAAGACAGCAGATTTTTTCTGCTGTTTTTAGCTCTCTAAGTTTTCATACACATCCATAAAAAAATCGCCAAATTAGCATACAATTAATCAAAAAAATTATTAAAAATCATTATTCATAACTTGACTTATGTTTCTTTAAAGCTATACTGTTATCTAATAATTTTTATTTTTTCTATTTATTCTTGAGATTTACGCAATGAAAATATTATATTTTTTCACTTTATTCATCAGTTTTAACTTATTAGCAGTCCATATAAAAGGGCAAGTGACTGAAAAATATGACTATGAAAATTTCGGATTGATTCATCAAAACCTTGATCAATTGAGCTTGCTGGCTAAATCTTTGAAAGTTCTTGAGAATATACAAGATGGGCAATTGATAGAGATTTACGATAATACTCTTGCTATTAGTTCGGGAAGCACCCAAGGTGTGGGTTCAATCTTGCAAAGTGCCAGTAGATCTTTTAATAATTTGTTTAGCCATAGTAGAGCTAGTCGAGAAGATAGCGCTCAATTTGCCCTTGATATAACAAGCGATATAACCGCCTGTATAATGAGCATTACTAGTATCTTTGGTGAATTTAGTACCAGCAATGAAAACAAAGAACTTTTCTGGTCATTTCACTCCAAAACAATTCATGAATTATCTAAAAAATTAAGTAACATTTCCCTCGGGTGGAAAAAACTAGCAAATACATACCAAAAAAAACTTGTAGACGATAAAAAAAACAAAGAAATAATCAACACACTTAATAAAACTAGTGATAAATTTAATAATTTTGCAGATTTTCTGCAGAACATCTTAGAGTCTTGCCAACCAATTTACTTAAAAAATATTGTGCATAATTTTAATAAATTGGCAGAATCCATGGCAGTTCTTGACGTCATCGAGGATTCTAAGCTGATAGAAATTTATAATAATCAACTTACTATTAGTTATGGCAGTACTGATGGCTTGAGCAGAGTAGTGCAAGGGGTAAGTAGAAACTTCAATGATTATTTTTGTATTACTGAAGCGAATCGAAAAGCCACAGCAAATTTCGCTATAACTTCTAAACTCCAGTCAGAAGAATACATGAAGACACTTAATTATTTCCTTAGTAAAGGCTCTTTCTCTCAAGATGACCTTAACTACATAAAAACTCAAAAACTTAAAGAGCTCGCTACAAAGTTTTTAAACATCTCTAAAGGCTGGTTTAAATTAGCTAATACATATGAAAATAAACTCGAAGATAAGCATGATCACATAATTAAAATCCTCAAAGATGCAGGATTGTGTTTTAGAGTTCTCTCTAATAATCTTTTATATATTAATAACCTATCATCACTCTATATAGACATCTATTTATCAAAAACCAACAACAACATGCAACATTTTTCCACAATATCAAACCAAGAAATATCAACCATATTAAACAAACAAGTAGACAAAAATAAAATTACCGAAATTTATAACAATAAACACCATATAAAAATTTTAAATGATACTTTAACAAGGCTTGGTTCTTGTTTATATATTTGGGATAATAAGGACATCATAAAACCGAAAAACACTCACGAGTCTGCAGATGCCAGCAAAATGATCTCGACACAAGCCATTCAAATTTTTTACAACTATCTAAAAGACAAACTTGAAAACAAGCAAATACTGCTTGACGATAAAAAACTCTCCCTTCTTGTGCAAAATTTGATATCCCTTGCCTCCATTGAATCGGCGACTTACAGTGGGAAACTTGCTGATCAGATTCATGCCAATGATTTAAATCTATTTTTAAAATCTTCCCAGAAGTATGCTGTTTTTAACTTTGATATTAGCCATGACTCAGGCAATAAAATCAATCTAACAGGATTTTTTCCTGCTCAAATTTTAAGTACCGATGCCGATGCTGATAATTTTTCAAACGCGCATAATTTTTTAGTGATTCAGCAAAAAATTACATTTGATCTTAATAAGTTAAACTCTTTTGACTTCAACTCAGATGAAATTAACCAAGAGTGGATAGAAGGTAGAATAGAATTTAGCAGTTTATATAAAAGTGAGGAAGAAGCCCTCAAAGCCTTTGTTTCTGAGAATCTTTTTGATAATTTTTGAAAATAATTTTCTTTAACTACATAAGAAATTAATGATTCACGAAGCCTTCAGAAATACATCTAAAGGCTTATTAGAAAGTAAGCGTTATAGCTGGCTCACTTTAATGATGAAGCCAGAGTTTATCGCTCATGGGGCAAGAATCTAGAGCTTTAGCAGTTTCAGCAATAGTATTAAATTTTTCTAACACAGAATTAAACTCTGCATTCTCTGCTACGTCATAGCAAACTTTGTAAGCCCCACCACAAACAGGGTGCTTTGGTGAATATTCATGAGTTTGCACTATAGTACTATTTTGAACATACATGCTGGCTTCCATTTTTACTGCATCAATAAGCGGACGAGAGGATCCATTACCAATATCCCAAATCTCTATCACAATGCTTTTGGCAAAAACGCCAGAACAAAGAGTACATACAAGAAGAGCTATAATTTTTTGCATGGCATCAACCTTATGCTTGAACTCATGATTGATCACATCTTTTTGTTGACAAGATAGATTCGGCGATTTGGTAACCTTTATACATAGCATAAAGTTCTCTAAGCCCTCGCCATAAGACGAGCCATCCAGGAGGACCGTTATATTTAATGTGTCCTCCCAACCTTGCTATTTGCCTTAAAACTTCATCGACAGTAAGCAATGATTCCGCGGTATAATTTTGCAGCATAGCTAATAATGGAGGCGGTATATAAAGTTCTGGTGAGCTATTTGCTTCATTTGCTTTATTGCGTAGCCGCAGGAGAAACCAGGCTATTGGTATAAAGACTCCCAAACAATTTTTCAGGCTGTGAAAGCTTTCTAACTGTCTTTTTTCATATGAGCATCCAGTTTTAAGGACTTTAAAGTATTCTTCTATGACCCAA
This sequence comes from Myxococcales bacterium, assembly GCA_023898405.1. NCBI lineage: Bacteria > Pseudomonadati > Myxococcota > Myxococcia > Myxococcales > Myxococcales bacterium. The sequence continues at coordinate 2,435,902 of CP060221.1, read as the reverse complement.
CGTGAGCAATAGCATTCGATAATCTTTTCGATATCTTGGCGCGAAGCGATTGGTTCTTGAGTGAGTAAAATCCATTCAATAGGCTTTTCATCTTTAGGCGGATTTCGCTCTAGAATAAGAACAGCATTTATATCTAAAGATAATGCATATTTTTTATCTACACAGTTTGATCTTTTTAATGTAATTTGTTTTGCTTTAATATCTACTATCGTATTGCGGGCATCTCTTTTAACAAGCCTTTTATTATTAGCCCCGCCGGATTTTTTATTTCTTCTAGAAAGATGTATTTCTTTAGAAAACAATCTGCTTTCTTCTGCAAATTCCTCGCGTAAATGCTTGCCGTTTACAAGGGCGCGGTCATAGCAGCCCCTAACAATAAATCGATGTTCTTTGTTCGATAAGAGGCTGTAAAAAAAATCAAATCTCAGGTGGTAAGCCAATTTTCCAATCGTCTGATACATAATCTTGCATTAGCGATGTAGTTCATTGATTCCTGATGCTTTGTATTCTTCTCATAGTTACGCACCAGACGCCTATTTCGATTCAGCCAAGCAAAAGTTCGTTCTACGGCCCAACGAAATATTTGTGGTACAAACCCCTTTTGCCCTTTTAAACGTTCCGCAGTTTCTGTGCTTACGCCTACTCTCAAGCCTGAAGACAAATTCTTATATGCGTTATCTCCAAGAATCTTCGCTAATCTGGGAAACTTCTCGCGCTTATTGAGCTCAGTAACCAATTCCTCGCCGGCAACCCTATCAGATACATTTGCTGCGGTACAAATGCATAGGAGCATCAATCCCATCGTATCAACAACGATGTGGCGCTTTCTTCCATTAATCTTCTTTCCCCCATCCAAACCACGCTCATCTACTCCTGGTTCCGCTGTCTGTGATTGGGAGTCGATGGAAACAAGTGAGGGGCTTGCATCTCTGCCAGCACAGGTTCTGACTATTGCCACGAGAATGCAGTTTAAGACCGCCCACAAACCAGAAACAGACCAGGTGCGAAAATAGTGATAGACAATACCGTGAGGAGGAAAGTCATTGGGTAAACAACGCCACACACAGCCGTTCTTTAAAACATAGAATATGGCATCAACTATGCTCCGAAAGCTATAGACACGACGTCTGCCTCGTTTGGCGTTAGCAGGAAAAAGTGGCTCAATCACTTCCCAGGCACAATCTGACAAACAGGTCTCATACAAGCACGACATGATATTTCCTTTCAAAAAGGTTTTCACGTCATACTTTCGTCACAGCGACATTTATTGAACCAGAATTGCCAAATTGATTTTTTTTACAGCCTCTAAGGACTGATTTTTTCACCGCGCTTAAAACAATGCAACCCCAATGTACCTAATGGTTCTCTATCTGACGCAGAAATAGCTAAACTGAAATGGCCAAAGAAGCTTGCACTTTTACCTAGTGAGGTTGTTCCAAGGTCTCGTCTCTTTCCTGAAAATACAAACTCACTCGAATCATGCGCAATAATAATATCATTATTCTTATTGCACATACGCTTTAAAGTAGCTTGCTTGTGCGGTTCTAAAATGTCTTTTATTTCTATGTAAGGATTTTCCACAAACCGATAGAACCCCTCTAATTCTGCCGAACTCCCAAATGCCTCAGGAAAAGATTTCTCTGGACTTTCAATAACCGAGCTAACAATTGATAAAAGGCGCTTAGTTAAGCGCTTATCACCAAGATTTGATTCTATAAATTCTGTTCTTATATGATTCATTGAAAAACTTGATCACATCAAATTAAACTTGAAAATGCTTAAACGACTTTGTCAACAAAAAGATGTGATCAATCATGAGTGCTTGAATAAACACTATAAGCACAACAAATAATTTCCCTTTGCTGTTTCGATATAAATCTAAGAAACTGTACATTTCTAAACCTTAGGAGCTGCTTGGTACCAGCTGAGTGTTCTCATAGGGAAAGGTATAGAAATTCCTTCTTGCTTAAAACGTTTATGTAAACGTTTTACAAACTCATGGCGCACCATGAATTGGCTTTCAAAATTTTCGCAACCTAAGGCCACAATCAAATTGATAGAAGAATCAGCAAACTCCTGATACCGCAGCCTTGGCTCGAAATTATAAGTTGCCTCTTTAACATTTTTTTGCACTTCATTGGCAATCTCTAATGTGACCTTCTCCACGTGTTCCAAATCGCTGCTATAATCGACTCCAACAGTAAAAAAAATGATAAATTCTTTAATGGGCCTATCATAGATAGTTAATATTGCTTTGGTTAACCTGCTGTTTGGTATACGAATAATATTATTCTCTCGCATTTTTAAACTTGTTTCACGCCAAGAAATATCAGTGATTGAGCCTATTTCACCAGTATCAAGCTTTATGTAATCGCCCTTTTGAATTTCGCCGCCCATGGTAATATTTATACCAGCGACCAAATTTGAAAGAGTTTCTTGCAACGCGAGAGCCACCGCCACACCACCTACCCCTACAGCCGTAAGAAAAGGCGCAATGGAAACACCGAACTGATGAAGAATAAACAAAAATCCAAGTATAATAACCAAAATACTAATGATATTTTTGCCGAGCGTTGCCGCTGGCAGGGCTGTTTTTTTTATGCCTCCATAAGCTGTGACCGCTTGGGAAAAAAATAAAATTAAAAAATGTGAAATTATTATTATGAATACAGACCAAACTATATCACTCGCTAACTCTAAAGACTTTCCTTCTAAATTCCAAAATTGAATTGAAATGACAAAGCTTAAAGACAATAAGAAAGGAGTCAGAACTTTTTTCACCGAGGTAAAAAATGCTTCACTGAATCGCCATCGCCTACTCTGAGAGAGATTAATAAATCTCTTCAATAAACTAAGACTAAAAATTTTACCGATAATATAAAAGCTGGCAACTACACAAACAGTTATTAAAAATGCCTTCGTTGTAGCCCAGGAGACTTGTGAAAATAAATGAGACACCAACAGACCCCTGCTTAAATAATATGCATATAGTTTTGAACAATCTACAAAAACTCTCAACCTTTGATTTCTTAAAAACTATTTCAAGCATAATAAACCAAAGGCTGACACGCTATCAATTATTTAAGCATGAGCTTATGCTGTAGAGCCAAAAATGCTCCAAGAGGTTTGAAGCCCAGTGGTACAAAAACGTACGCTAAGGAATTTAAATCTCCGTAGATCGATTTGATGCCACGATGCTATCTTCTAAGCTATAAATTGTTTTTTGCTAGCTTAGTAGACAAAAGATCGTGCAACTTTTCGGGTATGCTCAGGTATCCACGCCAACAATCGCTTGACGTCAAAATCAAGGCGCTCAAAGAGTGGGCTTAATGGAACAAGAATATTTAGCGATATCGAAACATGACAACATAGCAATCGAGCAGGCTTAAAACTCTTGCCCATGAAGGTTGAAACAGCTGATGTCATTCTTGTAAAAAAGCTTGATCGTCTGGGGCTAGTTGGCACGTATTGTTAGCATAGAGTGGGTACATACCATGGCCACAATAAACACCATTTAAAAATACTCTCTATAACCTATTGACACCACCATCCGCAACAATACAATATAAAATTATATTATTTAATCGGAATTTTAACTTATTAAATTAATTACTTACTTGTTTTCTTTTATTTCTCTTAATATTTTCTCTCTAAATTTTCCTGATAATCATGAGCATTCTCAGCAAGTTGAGTTCGCTAATTCTCAGGAAAACAGCACTACTAATTTTATTGAGGAAGAAGTTAAAAAGTTGGACCTTCGCCGAGAGCAGTTTCAGTTAAAAGTCAGCGACCATGATCCAGGCCTGCGTCCACTATACGATCGAAATATCTCAATTCTAAGACGTGCATTTGCATCAAAATCTTCTGATTTAAAAAATAGTTTTAAAAATATTGAAATGACTGCAGAAGAAATGTTTGCACAACATAGTATGAGCAATACTGAATTTGCTTTTATTCATCATGCATTTGCCAAAGCCCTGTCTGGGCAGTCAAATGTCTTATCAAGGCATTTGAATATAAACAGACTAATGAAATATAAGATTTTTGCTCTCCCAATAGTTTCCCAAAATGGAATTTTGCAAATTAGTGAGATTAATTTTGCTCTGTCTAAAAAAATTACTTTGCTTGGAGTTCCCACCCAAAGATCAGGTTATGATGGAGCAGTCAATCGACCTCAGGATGAATTTCTTAGGCACGATATGGGCCATGCATTAGCCTTCTTTGATTTTAGCGATGAAAACATGTCATTTTACACCAAATACATTCAAAAAATAATTCATACAATAAACCCACTAATTTTGACTATTGACAACCTGCATCAACGCAATAAATTAGCGTTAATCTTATTTATATTAACCCATGAAAATTATGGGGTAAATATAATATCGGGTAGCTATGAAGACCTTTGCCGTCTTGATTTAGCTTTTTCTAAGGACATCAATGACTCTCTAACCAAAATTACAAGTCCAGAATCAAAAGACCATGAGCGACAAAATCGTGTAATTGCTGACTATGAGGGATATGTTATCCAAATGATTGATCCAAGTATAGATTTTAATAACCCAGAAAGTTCACTAGCTATCACCCTCATCAAATATGCTGATGAATTTTTTTCCACCTACCAGCAACAGTTGCAAGAAATTCTTGATGAAATCTTTGGGAGAAACTCAAATCACTAATGATTTTTTACATTTAGATAGGTCCTATTTACGACTTGCAACCATGTTTTTAGAAGACAATATTGGTGGGCCAGAAGATAAGAAGCATAAACTAACTTTTTCAAGACTACCCATCTTGAATATAAGTAATTTAAACCGCTTTTTTTGAAAATGCCCACCTACTCTTCCCCAACATTTGGACCTAAAATCTCATCTCAACTTGCGGCAGGTGCCACGCATTATTAGCTATTACCATGTGATGGGGATTTTTAATATGTTCGGTAACTACCTATTTTCGCTTGTTTTTGCCTTTTTTTCTTTAGTTTCATTCGCGGGAACAAAAGATGATGTCACAAAAGCTCTCGCTGGCACAACCTGGAAGGGCCGCCTGTTAGACGCAGAGAGAAAAATTACACCTATTGCAATCGAGGTCAATTTTGAAAGAATTCTCGGCTCCAATGCACTTAGTACCTATGAAATTTCAGGAACTGGAAATGATCAGGGTTCGAAAAAGCTTTCTTGGCAGGTCTTTAAGGAAGCGACAAATAATACATTCTATGTGGAAATGACTTTTTATGACTCGCGCCTAAAATCAAGAGAGCTATTGAAAGCGAAATTGCCGATTAATCAGCAAAACTTTCATATTTTTCCAACACAATCTGAGCAGGCTATTTTCAAAGAAAATTATATTTCGACTACAGCGGATTTTCCAAGAAGTCAATTTGACTGGATTGGTGGCCTTCATATTGGTGGCTTCGTTCTCACCTACTCACCGGAAGCGTAATTTTCGAAAAGCGCTCTTTTACCTGATATCAGCTTATAAGTAATCGTAACCAGAATGAGTCTACCTTTTACCTCTCCAAAGCTGTAATCTCGCCGATACCGGGGATTCCCAATAAGATTTCTTTTTTGCCTGCTAAAGATTCAGAAACTATTTTATTGATGGACGCTTCAAGTTTTGCAATTTCTCTTTCCAAACAGAGCGTATAACTGATGGTATACGCACATTAATCTCTTTGTTTAACGGGGCTTGATAACGGTTCTTTTCCTGAACAAGCATTTTCTTAAGGTCCTGCTTTCTTTCTATTAGCAATTTTAACCTTCGCTGACTTTTTATCAGGAGCATGAAAAACAGGCAAGATTTTCCCCTCTTTCAAAAGCAGAAAGCGAAAGCACTTTTGCATCTAAGGCGCCTGTTTTTGCATTTTGGCCAAACGAGCGAATAAAATTCTTCAGCTTTCGTGTATTGGCTCTATGCAGAGAGACTTTCTTGTTAATAAGAAAGTCTACGCACTCACTTTCATAACCTCAGGTGGTTTCCAATACACATAAAGCACTTGGTAACTACTCTTTATGATCACTAAAAAAAAGCCAAGATCGCTATTGGCCTGAAAATGAGCATAGTTTTACCGGAAACCAGATGAAGGATAAAAGCTTTTTGGTTCTAATATTCCGCAAAGGGACGTTTTTCTTCTGCTTGGATCTTGTATGAATGAGATCCTTTGCATGCGTGATTTACAGCGTAGGCTTTCTATATGATATTGATTGGTCTAAAGCTAAAGATCTAGTATGCTCCAATACATTACCGCCATGCTTTAGATTATTGTGTTCAGCAACTAAATAAAAACCCAAAAAATTATGACCCGATAATAAAGTCTGAAAAAATGTCAGATGATAATGTACAAGCTCCCTAAAAAATTGTTACTCAGGCAAGATTTTAGGGATTAGGGCCAAGAACCGGGCAAACTAAAAATATTTTGAAGGCTTTGAAAAATCTTTGGTATCTATTAAATGAATAAGCTCGGATTAAGATTAATCCGAGCTCTCTTTGCCCAATTATGATAGTTCAGGCAGAAGCTAACAGATACTGCTCGTCATTCAATGTCCGTCAGATTAAGTCTGAACCATTACTGAGTTCAGATTTCTTAGAATTTAGGTCAGCTATAAATAATTTTTCCCACAAAGTTTTAGCTTTTTTAGCGAAACTTTCTTGTAACTCTCCACTGGTTTCAGGTGAATCAATAATGACTTTGAGAACATCATAAACCTCGTCCTGTAAACAGCAATTCGCGAGACTCTCGTCAACATTATTGCCTAAAAATTTCTTCATATACTTCATTACTTTTTCTTTTTTTCCTGGATAGTTGCATATGTTTTTGGCAGCCAAAAGTTCGTATGGCACCCATTGTTGGTAATCAAACTCTTCGTCTTCGTCGTATTCTAAAAACTTTGACAATAACTCTACGCCCTTACCCCTAATGTCATCTTCCGAGCTATTATACAAAATTTCTGCGGCTTCATAACTAAGCGATGCCTCACTATAAAGCTCGTTTTCGCTAATATTTTCTAAAGCCTCTACTCCTTTTTTCCGATATTCGAGATTGTCAAATAAGATTTTTGCGCAAGAGAGTCTATTTTCATCAGAATTCCAATAACTACCGCATATAGCAATACTGTAAAAAGCATCGGCACCGACATTTTTATATTCCGAGTCTGTAAATAGAATTTCTGCGCATTTTTTCCGAACTTCTTCAGTATTAATTTCGTCTTTATCTTTTGCTATATAGACCAAAGAATCAACTCCTATTTGTTTGTACATTGAGTCTTCAAATAAAGCCTTGGCGCTTAGCATACGAATCTCCGAATCACGTTCATCCAAATATTTTGTATAGTTTATGAGGCCAAGCAAAACCTGCGCGCCCATTTCTTTAAGCTCTAAATCTTGCATATAAAATAATGTCTTGGCGCTTTCCATTAATTCATCTGAATCGCCTTCTTTTCGATCATTAATCATTATATCACTTAAAGCGTTGACAACTTTTGTTTTAAGTTCTTTTTCACAATTTCCCTCTAAGATTTCTCTTAAAGTTTTAATGTGCTCAGATGGTTGATTTCGTGAGAATTTCCATTTCAAGTGCCATGCAATTTGATTATTAAACTCTGCATTAGAATTAAGAAAACCAAAAGGTGCCAAACAAGGTTCGACATCCTTTAAAAGATTGTAAGCAATTATTGACTTATTATAGTCTGATTCTTCACTTTTCACGATATTTCCAAAAAATTCTCGAGCACTCCAAGAATAATCTGCATCGGTAAGTAAATTAATAGCAACTTTCTTTAAATTTGGATTGTTTTGTATGTCATCAAACCCTTTAATATCGCCGGAATTAATAAGACATCGTAGATGGTTTTTTAAGCGACTTAATGAGTTTGTTTTGACTTCATTGCCGGAAAAATGGCGTTTCTGTCCTTGGCTGGGAAACAATAGCTCTTCGTCGCCCATTCCAAATAAAATTGATGATGTTGTAATGAAAACACATGCTATACTAATAAATATTTTATTTAAAACCATAAATATTATCCTTGCACCATTAATGCTTATTTAATAACTGCACTATGCTATATATTCACCATGCGTCAATACGGGTTCACTTATATAGTTTTATCATGCGTAATATTGGCTTAATTTTGCGCATTATAAGTGCACAATTGCCTGAAAAATAATGATTTTTTTGAGAAAAAATATATTTTTAAGCATGATGCTGCCTTATGTAATTACCAAGAACATCTGTTTTTATTGCCATTTTCTTAAATTTTATTTTAAAAGGGCTTAGAAATGGCAAGCCGCACTACTTATTGATGGTGAAGAATATTAGCTAAGGCTCTAAAAAACGTAAAAAACGACTGAAAAGGAAAAGCTTAAAGCCCATAATATTCCTATAAAAATCAATGAGACTTGATCCATTGATTTTATGCATGATGGGCTTAATGATGGCTAAAGTTATAGCTTTTTAAATATGAAAGAAAATCGCAAGAAATAAGTATGGAACTTTCCCATAATGAATATCCATATTGTGTACATTTGGTAGATTCTCCACATTGCCAGACATTACTGTGTAAATTTGATTTTCAATGCAACGAGCTTGGGCACAATAGTGGACGCGTTGCTAACTTTGCCCTTCATCAGTTAACAAAGGCACGAACAACAAATTAATACCCTGATTTACCAAGTGACACGATAACTCTGAAAATTCCACGTCATAGCAGCTTATAAGCAGGATAAAGCCCAATTTTCCCTTTAGCCAATGTACAAGCTCCTTAGAAATTACTACTCTGGCTCTTGTCGACTAGGGATTACACCTAAATCAGCAGAAAAAATAACGGAGGATAATAAAAGGCACAAAGAAAAGAAAGATAATACCGCCTAATTTCATATTCAGCATTATCCTTAGCATTTTCGTTTGTGCTGGGCCCTATTACAGAATATTTGGGAGATTGGAAGTATTAAAAAAAATGATGTGCATCTGACCTGCTTAATCCACCTACTATTCTCCCCTTCAGCAAATGTTATTCTTCAATTTCATTTTCATAGTTTTCATCTGTCGATGCATTAAAAGTGAACCAAATGACTTTTGCATTAATTTCAGGCGAGCTTTCCCAAAGAAAGACCTCTGTTTCATTTGCTCCAATAATATAGCTCACCTTCAATACTACTATTGGCACGCAACTAATCGAGAGGACTCACGCGGATAATATGCCCATCTGGATCCTTCACCAAAAAGGTTAGCCCAAATACTTCACTCACTGGTTCTTGAATAATATTTATGGCGGAATTTTTTCGCCATTTCTGAAAAAGTTTTTCGACTTCGTCATTTGAAGACACCATGATTCCAATTTCATGAAAACGGGGTGCCTGAGGATCTGGTGCTTGTTTACCAGTCCAAAGAGCAAATAAAACTTTCTCATCACCTGCAGAAAAGGCTACATAGCGCGGACTAGTAAAAACAGGCTCTGTTTCGAAGAGCATAGTGTAATAGGAGGTTGATTTCTTGATGTCTGAAACAAAAATTAGTTGAAGATTTGCTCTAATGGGTGGATTGCTGTTAGTTGCCATCATCTTTCCGGTTATCTATATTAAGCTTTGGCAAAATATTGTAAGGACCCTGATATGTCAACAACTAAGCGAAATAAGCACGTTGAACTTGCTTATAAATTGAAGCAGGCTCAGCATAGTTTACGGAATTCTATGGATGAAACTCTCAAAAGTTTGGAACTTACCACTCCACAATATGCAGTTCTCAGTCAACTCGAAACAAGTCCGGGAATTTCAAATGCACAATTAGCGCGGTCATCGTTTGTTACCGCACAAACCATGCATGGCATCGTTTTAAATTTGGAAAAAAATAATTTGGTAAGGCGAAAACGCGATCTGAATCATGGCCGTATTCTTTGCACCGAGTTAACGAAAAAAGGAAAACGTACCATTGAAGTTGCCCATGCACACGTGTACGAAACACAAAAGCTCATGACACGTACTTTAAGTAAAAAAAATATTCAGCTATTTGAAGAAATTTTGAACGAGTGCATAAAAAATCTTCAATAATTGAAGTTGACCAAAAGTTGAACGAATCAAAATGCTAAGCTAAGTTTTTTTCTAAATACAAAGTTGTTTCAAACTTCTTTTCTGGCTTGCTAACAAAATGAAATCAAAGATCTCTATAAAATTTCCATTCATGATCGACCGCTACGATTTGTCTATCCAGCAAGCTCTGCCACAAGTCCTTTTGTGCGACAGGCTCAGAGCTAATTAAAAGATGACTAATAGAACACCCCTCAATATAATTCGGCACACATTTGTTGGCCAACAAAGCTCCAGTGCACGATGATTCATCATCCCTGAAGCAACTATAATTAAGCTCACGCCCGTGACGGTAGGCAAGCAACAGCGTTCCATTACTTAAAACAATATTTAGAGAGGTTTTTTTTTCTATATCGTAACGGCCTGCTAAGAACTCAATTTTTTTTACTGCAGCACGAACAGCTCGTGCAACCAATTGAACAGCTGGAGCAGGACTGTCAAGCACACGCAACTGATATAATTCCTGCATGATCAAGGCACAGTAAATTTCGCTATCGGTAGCCCCTAAAATGTTAACTAAAAATTGCGGGGAAATTGCTGCCATCAAATCTCCGCGAATCTTTTTGAAATTTGGAATTTCTCCATTATGCGCCATTACCCATCTTCCTTGCTGAAAAGGATGACAGTTAGCAATAGAAATACTTCCGAAAGTTGCCTTGCGCACATGGGCTATAACGGTATCTGAAAACAAAGCGTGACTCACATGATGAAACATTTCACTTTTATAGGCTGGATCCGAACATTTAATGAGATGTGGAACCCCCTGTTGATAATAGGCTATACCCCAGCCATCAGGATGCTTCCTACTCTGTTCCATCAAGGCATTTTCCGCAGCCACCAAGGAATGATGGACTTTGCTTTTATTCCGGGCTTTAACAGAAAACAACCTACACATAACCCACCATTTTGATTAATATTTACAATATAATACAAAACAGATTTTTAGTGTATTTAAATTACTTAATCACCTGACGAAGCACATTTTGTAAACCTTGTAATTTTACTAAGGCCTGAACTGGCGTGATACGATTAATATCCAAACCAGCTATGCGTTCGAGCTCGGGAAAGCTCGTCCTCCTTTCACTTTGATTAAATAAATCCCCTTGAGACAGAGCTTGCACCGGTAGCAATACTTCATTGGGTTTTTCAAAGTTGTTTTTTTCTTTATTTTCAAGTAAATGCAAAATTTCTCGAGCCCGCTCAACAACATGCCTTGGTAATCCTGCCAGCTGAGCAACTTGAATACCAAAACTTTCTAAGGCAGGACCTGGAGCCAGTGTGTATAGGAATTGAACTTTTGCATTATTCTCACTCACTTCAACATGGAAATTTTTAAACTTTGCTAGTTTTTCTTCTAACTCGGTGAGCTCATGATAATGAGTAGCAAATAAAGTCCGTGTTTTGAGTTCATCATGAATATACTCAGCTACCGACTGCGCGATTGACATACCATCGTAAGTACTTGTGCCGCGACCAATCTCATCAAGCAGTATCAACGAAAACTCCGTTGCATGCTCTAGAATATATGAAGTTTCGCTCATTTCCACCATGAAGGTCGATCGGCCAGTCGATAAATCATCGGAAGCTCCCACGCGAGCAAAAATATAATCGCACACACTAAGTTGAGCCGAGTCTGCAGGCACAAATGATCCAATTTGCGCCATAATTTGTATAAGAGCCACTTGGCGCATAATGGTGCTTTTACCGGCCATATTTGGCCCAGTGATCAAAGCCAAACTGCAATCACTATGGTTAAGCTCTAAACTATTGGGAACAAAAAATGAACCTTCGCGCTGAGTAATATGTTCAACAACCGGATGTCTCCCGGAAACAATCGAAATAATTCTTTCTTCTTTAGCAAGTACTTTTGGACACACCCAGCTGTTAACGAAAGCTGCCTCTGCCAAAGCTGCCACCATATCAATTTCGCTCATAATATTGGCCATTTCTATGAGCATTCGAGCGTTTTTTGCAACCTTTGCCCGCAAAGCCTCAAAAAGTTCATATTCTCGAGCAGCAAGGCGCTCCTTAGCAGTGTTGAGTTTAATCTCTAGCTCGCTCAGTTCTTCGGTAATATATCGTTCACCATTGGCAATAGTTTGTTTTCGCTGATAATGAGCGGGAACTTTTGAAAGATTGCTTTTGGTTATTTCAATATAGTACCCAAACACACGAGTGTATTTTATTTTCAGTGAGGAAATACCTGTTGATTCACGCTCCTTATTTTCAATCCTTAAGAGCATATCGTGACTATTACTATGCAGTTCTAAAAGTTGATCGAGCTCTTGATCATAACCAGACTTAAAAAGAGCTCCATCTTTAAGCAGTATGGGAGGGCTTTCCACTAAGGCACAGTCAAGTTGTGCCTTCAAGTGTTCAAAGTCAGGAAGCAAACTTGCAAAATCCCTTAACTCACAGACTGAACTCTTGAGAATTTCCTCTCTCACCTGCTCAACAATGAACAAACAATCTCTTAGGCGTGCCATCCCTCGGGGACCGATTTTATTTGAAGAAGCCAGAGCTGTGAGCTTACTGATATCGTGGCAACCACCTAATTGTTCTCGCACAAAATCTCTCAAGCTATTTTCTTCTAAAAATTCCTTAACTCTCACTTGGCGTTCAATAATTGATTGCAAATTGGTAGAGGGGGCAGACAATTCTTTAGCTAGCAAGCGTTTAGCCATGACGGTTTTAGAAAAATCCAGCACCGAGTATAAATTTGCTTTATCCCCTTTCTTTTTCGGTAAAAGATCAAGATTGAGCCGAGTAGCCTCATCCATTAAAAGTTGATCCTCAATTGAGTAATGAACAGCCTTGCCAACATGACAAGGCATCTGCCCAGATAACTCCATAACATAGCCGATCAGCAAGAATTGCGCTTTGTCTTCCAAGGAGTCTGCTCTGCTCTCATTCAATTTTTTTTCAGCTTTTCTTTCGATTCTAAAACGAAAACGAGAATTTTTTTGTACCTCGCTTAGCGTTTGATAGGCCTGTTCATCATCTTTAAAAATTATGAGTTCTTTAGGATTGAGACGACTAATTTCATCAATCACGTTGTCAAAGTTATCAGAACTTGAAACTAAAAAAGTTGCACTTGATAAATCCAAGGCAGCCAGTGCCCATCTGTTCTTGTCTTTAATAAGACTCATAAGAAAGTTGTGAGCTGAACCCGAGCTTTCTTCTTCTAAAAGTGTTCCAGGACTAACAACTTCAACAACTCCTCTTTCTACAATACCTTTGCCAGCTTTGGGATCACTAAGTTGCTCACAAATGGCAACCTTATAGCCTTGCTCAACCAATTTATTGATGTAATTTGGAGCACTATGGCAAGGAAATCCTGCCATTTTCATTCCGCTCTTATCTTTATCGCGGCATGTAAGAGCAAGTTCTAGTATCGGTGCGCTTAAAACTGCATCATCTCCAAAGAGTTCATAGAAATCTCCCATTCTAAAGAGCAATATTGCATCGGGATGCTTTTCTTTAGCATCCATCCATTGCCTCATCATTGGAGTTAGTTTTTGTTTAGTCATTGAAATTACTCATCTTATTTAATTAAAGCTTTATTGCTAAATGCCATTGGAAGGAGATTGCCTATGGAAGTTATCGTGGACTCTCCCTGGTCATTAGCCAAGATAATTGGTGCGTCATAAGATAAAAATTCACTTAAAACCTGTCTACAAATACCACAGGGGGCAGCTACAGGAGAAGACTGCGTAACAATAGCCAAGGCCTGAATATCTTTTTGTAAACCTGCACTCACCACCGTGCTCAAAGCAGAACGTTCAGCGCATATTGTGGCTCCAAAACTGGCGTTTTCAATATTTGCACCAGTGATAATAGTGCTATTTCTAAGCAAAATGGCACACCCTACATGGTAATCGGAATAGGGAGCATAAGCCTTGAGGCGAACTTCATTGGCAGCATTCAAAAGCTTTCGTAATTGAGCCTTATCCATTGTTTTCCTTTTGATTTCATCGCACCGGGTTCGAATTTTCACTCAGTACTAGACCTTTTGGGCAAGTGACATATACTAGTGCGGATTTTTTTAAAAACATTCGAGTGGATTTGTGAAGTACCCTCCTTATTCTTGGTTACGCCTAAGTGATGAAATTAGACAATCTCCCAGCAGGATATGGTTTGCACTCAATAAACTTCCTACTAAAACGGAAATGTGCACTATAAAAATTCATATTGGTGGCAACAACAGTTCCATTACAGATCCCTATGAAGCCATAAATAACCTGAGCATTCTACTACCAAGACAACGAAAAGTTTTGGAACGATTTTTAAAACTCGCTAAGCCAACAAAAAACAAAAGCGAATTTACTCTTGATCATGCCTCATTAAGCACTGTTTTGCCTTACTGTTCAGCTATACCTTTTGAAGTCAGTGGTGAGGGCGTTATCAGTATTGGGAAATTGAATGCTCGCATCAAGGCCCACCTTAAGGGCAGCCCAAAAGATCCTCAAATTCATTTTTCACTGCTACAACCAAATGGGACTCAATTGCAAAACCCACGATTTTTTGGTGACGTCAATGCTTATGTCATTGATGAGCGGCTTAAGCTCCAAATAATTGTCCCCAATATTACCCAAGCTGAAGCGGAAATGATTCTTGAATCTCCGCCATTACCGCTCTTGGGCTTGTGCCAAGTTGAGTCCAGACAAATGTTTTATGCTCTATCGAGACTTGGCATTGATTTTAGCTGTCTCAATGAACTTGCAATACAGCCAGAAGAAAGTCAGATATGTCTTAGACTTCTTCTTAATATTGACGATGTAACCCAAAAAATGTGTGCTCGCGCCCATTTAGTCACAAAAATTAAGCACGAGTCTTTCCAAGACGAAGTAGAAATCAAAGCCACAGGTTCTATTCCCTCCGTTCATATTAGCGCCACTAAAGATATGGATGAGGAAAAATATGTCAGTGAAGTAAAAATCCCTCAACTGCTTCGACGCCCTGCTGCAAACGAAGAAAATGCCCGTTCATTTTTGTACCATTTAGGCGCAGGTCCTGCTCGGCTTCATGATGGTTTTGAACTTTCTGGTGATGACGCTTTTGAACTTTTAAAGAGTATCAGTCACAAAGATCGTTTACCTTCTTACATCAAACTTGATGAAAATGCACATCCGAGCATCATAGAACTCCCATCAAAAGTTACGATTAAGATTAAAACCGATAATGAAAAGCCATCTCGAGTTGAAATTGCGCTAAGTTTGTCGCCAGAGTTCGATGCAACTCAAGCTGAGTTCTCGCTATTTTCCAAAGCACGCGACAATATTCTTGTTCTTGATGAAGACACCTTAGTCATTCTCAATGAAGACGCCTATCTGAGCGTTCGTTACTTATGCGATACCTTTGGTTTTGAAAAACCTAATCAATTCAAAAATAAATCAGTAGCGCAGGTTGCGCTTTTAATGAATGCTCTCAAGGATCAAATCACCATTGATGCTGATGGCGCACTTCAGCACTACTTGGATAATTTTTCTATCCAACAAAATGAAGAAGACAGGGTATTGCCTCAATCTCTCACTGCAACACTAAGACCCTATCAACATGATGCTGTTGCATGGCTTTCATCTCTTCAGCGCTCAGGTCTTGGCGGACTTTTGGGTGATGAAATGGGGCTAGGAAAAACGCTCATGATTTTGACTCACCTTGCCCGCCTGAAAGAGAAGGGACTCAGTGCTAAGCCTGCAATAGTGATTTGCCCTACAAGCGTGATCGATGTATGGAAGGGCGAAGCCCACAGACATATTCCTGATTTGAGAGTCACCAAGTGGCACGGTCCAGATCGCCATCTGCTTGGCGATAATATAAACGACTGCGATATCATTATCACAAGCTACGCTATTTTGCGCCGTGATATAAATGCACGATTAGGCGCAATGGAATTTTCAACATTGGTTCTTGATGAGGCTCAATACGTGAGAAATCAGCAAACCGATAGTTTTAAGGCGGCGAAGTCACTTAATTGTACCCATCGCATCGCTCTTACTGGTACTCCCATCGAAAATCATGTTGGTGATCTCTTTAATATTTTAGATTGTGTTGAAGATGGTATTTTAGGATCGCGCAGCCAGTTCGAAAAACAATTTGGAAGCCCCATTGAATCTGGCAATATATATTCTAATGCTTTTACCTTAAAAATGCTTTTGGCTCCTATTGTAATGAGGCGAAGAAAATCTGAAGTCGAAAACGAGCTTCCACCTAAGATTGAAAACATTGTCCACTGTGCCCTAAGCTTTGAGCAAAAGAAACTTTATCGCCAATACGTAGGACAGCTAAGCGGATCACTTGCTAAAAATCTGTCTTTTGATCAACCAAGCAATAGCCAAACTCACTTTACTTTGCTTTCGGCGCTCACCAGGCTGCGGCAAATATGTTGTCACCCTTCCCTTATTCTAGGAAAAGAGGCCCACGATCATAGTTCAGGCAAATTAAAAGCACTCAAGGAGATCATGATCGAATGTCTAGAAATGGGACGTAAGATGATTATCTATTCTCAATTTCTAAAAATGCAGGAATTGATCGTTGATATTGCCAAAGAAATCGATGAGAAAGGTGCCCTATGGCTTCATGGCAGTACAATCAATCGCGATGAAATTATCAATACTTTTCAGAGTGAAGACGGCCCAAGAATTATTGTGGTAAGTCTCAAAGCCGGTGGTACAGGTATCACGCTCACCCAAGCTGACACTGTTATCTTTGCTGATCCTTGGTGGAACCCTGCGGTAGAAGATCAAGCAGTCGATCGCGCTCACCGTATTGGCCAGAAAAAAACTGTTCACGTTATCAGGTTGATAGCTGAAGACAGTATTGAATGTGAGGTTGTAGCGCTTGCTCAGAAAAAACGAATTGCGGCACAGTCGGTTCTCCATGATGGCTTTAAAAATGCTACTAATCTCAGCCGCGATGAAGTCCGCTGTTTGCTTTTGCGTGAAATCGATCGTGTAAAACCAACACAAGATCTCAAAGAAAACGAAGAAGAAACAGACGATGATTAATAGCAAAACTCAGCTTCTTTGCTTTTTATTGTGATAATCATCGATTAGCCAGATGGCTCGATAATTTTGATTTTTTCTCCAATCGTTGGATTTTATTTTCTGATGTGCCTGTATAAAAGAGCTCAAACTTTCTTTTATGTGTGAGAACAAGCCCCCCCAATCTTGGTTGATAAAAATTCCTGGCATGATTGCACCTGGCACAAAAGCCTTTAAAATATTCCCTTGAGCGTAAGAAACCATATAGGTATGCTCACCCAAGTTATAGGCCCGAACATTTTTTGGCACCAAGTTTGAAGTATCGACCGTAGATGATTCTGTGTTGTCCTGAAGCATAGGCTGATAGACTACCGAAGCATGGCCCGGTCCATCTAGGTCATGAGACTCCATACGCCCTCTTACCATGACATCAAACTCATTCATAAATGGGTAATAACCGGAAAATTTATTATCAGCTCGCAGCGTTGTCCCCCACAAGACTATGTATTCCTTTGGTGAACAATAAAGTATAAGTGTATTAGCATAGATGCCGCCTACGCTATTAAACATCCACTTTGATTCATCGTATATCAACCTCGGATAGTTCTCTTTGAACTCTTTTAATACAAAAGCGTTAGTAAGTTCGGTTTTATAGGACTCAACGAGATTAACGACTTGAGGATTTAATACATTGTAGGAAGCAATTTTATTGAGATAACTGGCAAAATATAACTGTGCAACTTCTTCAATTTCTTGCAATTCTGTTAACATATTAATTTCATCATTCGCCTTTATCAGTGCATTTCGTACAGTTTTTTGAATATCGGCGAGCGAAAACTGATAGTTTCCTCTCGGTGAATCTGGTTCACGATTATCTGCTTTAGTAAGTCCTGTCGTCGCCCCCAAAATGGCCAAAATAAGAAATATTTGTTTCATAACGAGAACCTCACGGTATTATCCGCTTGCTTCGTGCAAGTAGTTATTGTAGGTGTTATTTTTTTGTGAATAACTTTTTGGCTTAATTTTTTATTTTTTAAAAAATTAAAACTAGTATAACAATATGAAAATCTTAATATATTTATCATTTACAGTTTTATTGACGATACTTTTTTTAGTTAGCTGCAGTAGTGTAGATTTAAAAGATTTTTCTGCTTTGGATATCAAATATCAATTTATTAATTTAAAAACAGCTAAAGAACGCAGAGAAAACACTGAAAATCAACTTAAATTAGCCGGACTAAAATACCACATCGTTGATGCAGTGTATGGCAAAGATCTTTCTCCTAAAGATATTGATACGCTTGTTAAAAATGGCATCTATGCTGAAAAAGTAAAACAAAAATCTATTCTTAAACCTGGCGAGATAGGCGTATATTTATCAAATATAGAAAAAGCATTACCAAATGCTATAAAAAATAGAGATTCCATCACCGTTACATTTGAGGACGATGTGGTCATCCCGATTGATATCGAAACTCAATTTAAGCAGGCTCTCAAAGCCACTCCATCTGATTGGGATATCCTTTATCTCGGTTGTTATAACAACTACCGAGTCACTTTAACTGGCGAAATTATTGGACCATACATGCCAACCTCACTTAAGGATTCAAAAATATACAAATATTTATTGTGCGCAACCGATGATAAGTACCGAGTCGCATATACGCCTTGGCTGCAACTCGATGGTTCTTGTATTGCTGGAGCCTACGCCTATGCGGTGAGAGGAGATTCAGCCAAAAAAATTAAAGAGATGTTGACTCCTATTCGCCAACCTATCGATAACCAGCTTACAGAACTTATTGGCAAGGGAAAATTAAACGCCTACTGCTTAAACCCTGAGCTTGTCCGAGTAAATACAACCATTCCTTCAACTATCCGCTAGAGATAAAAATGAATCGAATTAAATTACTTCTCGTACCTTTGCTGTGTTGTTTTTCTCTATGCAGCTGGGCATCTGATATTAGGACTAAGCTCAATATTGCTCAAGGTAGTTTGTCATTAGGCGGACTAGTTAGCATTCCTATTGAGTGGGATCCTGTCCGCCAAACTTCCCTCTTACTCAATATTTTTCCTCACTTTGGCATCTTTGTAACGGACAATATTGAATTATTGTTTGAGCCACACTTAAAAACTCCTTTCTTTAACTACAGACTAAAGTTTGGAGAACGAGAAGCCCTCTGGCATTGGGGTCTGGGCACTAAGTTTCATTATTACTTTTCACCCGATTGGTCGGTCATACCAGTTCTTGGTTTTGGTATCAAATATGAAATGGCACAATCTGATATAACAACTGCTCATATGCTTATAGAGATTCCTTTTGCTCTGCTTCTTCCCTTAAATGAACATATTGCTTTAAGTTTTGGTATGTCGACCCAGATATCCATAGTAGGGCAATATAAAATATTTGATGGCCTCAGATTTGAACCAGGATTTTTTGGGGTCAGAGCCTATTTTTAATCAAGCACATGAACTACATCCCCCTAAGCTGCTAACGCAGCTGTAGGCGGAGTTTCGTGCTTCATCGAAGCGACCAACGCCACCTCTCCACACCCGGCCAGTTCCTGACCAGTGGCATTGCCAAACAATGCCCAATTCAAAATTACTTGAGCGGCATTTTCATCGCGAGTGCATCGCACACCGCAGACACATTCATGTATGCGCTCGGCAAGAGTTTTTTTCTCTTGCTTCCCACAACCATGACATGTCTGCGACGGCTTAACTTGCTTAGTTGGTATTTCTATCCACTCAGTACCAGCTTCTGCCGCTTTGTATTTGAGCATTTGATGAAACATCCCAGGAGCCGCACTTAAAATCTCTCGGTTTAATCCTTTTTTATGTGAGCCACCCTGAGCGCTCATATTTTTTACATTTAATTTTTCCACTGCGATTAAAGCTGAATCTTTAATTATTTTTGCCGTGGTTTGATGCAAGAATTCTTTGCGTTTATTAGCAATTTTGGCATGAACTTTAGCCACAATTTTGCAAGCTTTTTTCCGATTATTTGAGCCCCGCTTTTTTCGCGATAAATTTCTTTGTCTAGTTTTTATTTGTTTAAGTTCTTTTTTTAAGAATCGAGGGTTCGCTATCATACTGCTTGTGCCTTTATCATTGACCACGGTGGCAAAACTTTCTAAGCCCCAGTCAATTCCTATGGCGTTTTCACCGATGCTGCGAGTGACTGAACATTCAAGCGTAATGGACGCGTACCATTTACCGGCTTTGTGCTGGATTTCACAAGTTTTGGGCAATCCAACATGCTTACCTTGTCCGCGGATTTTTATATGACCCACACCGCTTAACCTCAAATAGCCGTTCTTAGATTTTTTACCAGCTAATAAACGCCAGCCATCGCCATGAGTAGCGTAGCCCCAGCCAGCATAACGATCGTACGATTTAAATCTGGGAAAACCGGCCCTAGCCGATTTATTTTTTACTCGACGAAAAAAATTCTTAAAAGCCAAATCTAAACGTTTTAAAGTAACTTGCGAGCTTTGAGCATTGAGCTTTTTATAATCCTCATCAAATTTGCGAAGTTCTGTAAGTTCTCTCGCTTGATCAAAATAACTAAGACTAATTTTTTTGGATTTATATACATTGATTCGTTGTTCTAAAGCAGCATTATAAAGCTTCTGGTGCAAAGAAAGAATTTGGCTCATCTCATGCCCCTGTTTTTTTGACGGATACAGTCGATAAGTGATTTTTCTCTTTACATTTTCCATGTAAAAAATATAACTTGGTTAATTATGACAATGCAAGCATTAAAACAACTTTTTCACTGCACTTACTCTCTTAACGTACATTTAGTACTTGTAACTAAATATCGAAGAAAATGTATCTCGCAGAAAATGCTTGATTACCTGCACACTGAGTTCTTTCGCATAATCGGACACTGGGGTTGTGAATTGATTGAATTTAACGGCGAAAAAGATCACGTTCACCTTTTAATAAGAATGAATCCTAAAGTTGCTCCCGCCACATTCGTCAACAATATTAAAACCGTAACATCAAGATTGATTCGTAGAGACTTTTCACAGGAATTAAAAAGCATATATCGAAAACCAGTTTTTTGGAGTCGTTCCTATTGCATATTAAGCTGCGGAGGAGCTCCTTTATCTGTGATAAAACAATATATTGAAAACCAAGCCCAAATCGATTGAGGCTTTGCCTCAGCCGCGCTACACCACCACCTAAATCGCTATGCGATTATAGGCGGAGTACTGCGCGGCGATTGGATAGACATTTTTTATTACCCAAAGATGTTTTTAACTCAAAATTTTGCTTAGATAAAAACAAACTAGAGATGTAATTCCTGTCAATAAAGCCCCCCAAATAATATCGATAATGCTCACAATATAGGGCCAATCTTTAAGGGTAGCATTGTTAGTGAGATCATAAGTTCCGTAAGCCACAGCGCCAAGAACGATTCCGCATATCAACGTTTTACTAAGCCCAGCTTCGGATTTGAGATTAGGAAGAACACACAAATAAACAATGCCAAAGTTATACAAAACATAGAAAACTGCAGCAGGAATGATTTTAAATCCATCAGCCATAAGATGCCCAATCAAAGGCTTATAAAGTCTATTGACGGCTAATCCAAGCCATATGGCGTCAAAAATGAGCATGGTTAGGAACGAAACAAAAAAATAAAAAGTAAAATGCAACACCCGATCCCCCTCTGACTGTTTATTTCTAACTATAAATGCCGCACCTCTATGCTGCACACTTAATGGAATAAATTCCTCCTAGTCTAACTATAGCAATCGCAAACTTTACTCAGGAGAAGCTCTTCGTGAAATTTGTGCTCTTTATATTATTTTGTGCAACTTGTTTTTCCCATAACTCTGATGGAATTGTAAACCACATGGAAAATTCATATCCCAGCTATGGAGAGTGGGGTATCGATACCGCAGGTATGGATACAGATATACACCCCGGTGATGATTTTTATGGCTATGTCAATGGTAAGTGGAACCAAAATACTCAAATACCGTCCGATGAAACAAGATTTGGCTCATTTAATATTGTCGATCGGATTTCTGATATGCGAGTCAAAGATATTGTTGAAGCTTGGACCGATCCAAAGACCCCTCTGGACCCTGAAAAATTAAAAGTAGTGTCTCTTTATCAAAGCTATTTAAATGAGGAAAAACTTGAAGAACTTGATATCCTCCCCATTAGGGCTTATCTAGAAGAGCTCAAACAAATACAAAGTAAAGAAAATCTTGTCGCCACGATGGCTCGTTCGATGGCAGATTTTGGTAAAACTTTTTTTAACCTAAGAGGCTGTAAAAAAAATCAATTTGGCAATTCTGGTTCAATAAATGTCGCTGTGACGAAAGTATGACGTGAAAACCTTTTTGAAAGGAAATATCATGTCGTGCTTGTATGAGACCTGTTTGTCAGATTGTGCCTGGGAAGTGATTGAGCCACTTTTTCCTGCTAACGCCAAACGAGGCAGACGTCGTGTCTATAGCTTTCGGAGCATAGTTGATGCCATATTCTATGTTTTAAAGAACGGCTGTGTGTGGCGTTGTTTACCCAATGACTTTCCTCCTCACGGTATTGTCTATCACTATTTTCGCACCTGGTCTGTTTCTGGTTTGTGGGCGGTCTTAAACTGCATTCTCGTGGCAATAGTCAGAACCTGTGCTGGCAGAGATGCAAGCCCCTCACTTGTTTCCATCGACTCCCAATCACAGACAGCGGAACCAGGAGTAGATGAGCGTGGTTTGGATGGGGGAAAGAAGATTAATGGAAGAAAGCGCCACATCGTTGTTGATACGATGGGATTGATGCTCCTATGCATTTGTACCGCAGCAAATGTATCTGATAGGGTTGCCGGCGAGGAATTGGTTACTGAGCTCAATAAGCGCGAGAAGTTTCCCAGATTAGCGAAGATTCTTGGAGATAACGCATATAAGAATTTGTCTTCAGGCTTGAGAGTAGGCGTAAGCACAGAAACTGCGGAACGTTTAAAAGGGCAAAAGGGGTTTGTACCACAAATATTTCGTTGGGCCGTAGAACGAACTTTTGCTTGGCTGAATCGAAATAGGCGTCTGGTGCGTAACTATGAGAAGAATACAAAGCATCAGGAATCAATGAACTACATCGCTAATGCAAGATTATGTATCAGACGATTGGAAAATTGGCTTACCACCTGAGATTTGATTTTTTTTACAGCCTCTAAGCATATTTGAGGATGCAAAAGATCCACAGCAATATGCAGTCTATCTCTATCAGTCAGGGCTTGGACTTCCCAATCGCGATTACTATCTCCAAGAAAAATATGGTGAGCAAAAACTACGCTATCAGAGTTATGTAGCCGACCTGCTCCACATGATTGATTGGCAAGCACCAACTGATAGTGCTTCAGCAATCATCGAGCTAGAAACTAAAATAGCTCACGCCCACTGGTCAGGAGCCGAAAGCCGTGAGCAGGATAAAATTTATAATCTCTACTCACTTGAAGAACTCGCCTTGGCTGCCCCACAATTTCCATGGCAGCTGTATTTTCAAGAAGCGAAGCTTTTCAATCTTGAAAAAGTAGTACTAAGACAAAATACGGCTATTTTAGAGATGGCTAAAGTTTTTTCTGAAACATCGCTTGATACTCTTAAAGTTTGGCAAGCTTTTCATATTATAAACCAATCATCGCCCTATCTATCCAAGCGCTTTAAAGATAAGCACTGGCAATTCTTTTCCCACTATTTGCAAGGTCAACCAGAACAACGCTCACGTCAAAAAGCTGGGGTTGATCTGTGTAACCAGCTCTTAGGAGATATTATTGGCCAAGAGTATGTTGCTCTTTATTTTAATGAAGATGCAAAAATAAAAATGGATGAGTTGGTAACTAATTTAAAACAAGCTATGCGCAATCGCCTCACCAACCTTGAATGGATGAGCGAAGCAACCAAACTACGAGCACTAAAAAAATTAGAGGGCATAGATGTGCAAATTGGCTTCCCTTCCAAATGGACTGATTATTCCTCATTAAACATGAGCGAAGATCTCATAACTAATATTGTCAACAGCGGGGTTTTTGAGTGGAATCTGCTGATTAACAAGTTGGCTCAGCCAGTCGATCGCAATGAATGGCATATGAGTCCTCAAACGGTAAATGCCTACTATTCACCAAAACAAAATCAAATTGTTTTTCCAGCAGCAATTCTTCAACCACCTTTTTTCAATGTACACGCTGATGCAGCGGTTAACTACGGAAGCATCGGCGCAGTTATTGGCCATGAAATTACTCATGGGTTTGATGATCAAGGACGTAAATCAGATGAAAACGGCAGGCTTAATGATTGGTGGACCCCTGATGATGATCAAAATTTTATTCAACGAGCAAAAATGCTTGGAGAGCAATACAAAGCGCTCAAACTCTCTCAACTTCCTAAAACACACATCGATCCTGAACTAACCATGGGAGAAAATATTGCCGACTTAGGCGGTGTTATTCTTGCTTTCGAAGCCTATAAATTATCGCCACACCTTGCTGCGAGTAAATTACTTGACGGTTTTAGCGCTGAACAGCGATTCTTTCTTGGCTTTGCGCAAGTGTGGCGTACCTTGATAACAACTGAGTACATGCAATATTTGCTCACCGTCGATCCACACTCACCAGGCCAGGTGAGAGCTTTTGCTTCTCTTCGCAATGTTCAAGCTTGGTATGATGCTTTTAATGTGCAAGCTGAAGACGATCTCTACATTTCTCCTCTCGAACGTGTAGAAATTTGGTAATACAATTTTGCGCCTAAAAATTTATAACAGAACTTTTTTTAGGCGCTTTTTATGCTCCAAAATTAAAACCAGACAAAACGCATAAAAACATAAATTTAATTCGCTAAATATTTCGTGATATTTTTATAAAAAACCTAAATAAAATATACGCGAGATATTTACCATGATGCACAGGCAAAAATACACCCACTATTGGATTGCTATCTTGATCGGCATGCTCACTTTAGCCTCATGTTCAAATGAGCCTCAAGCCAACCTCGATGAAGCATCTGATACGCTTTTACAACCTGAAAACAACAAAGCACTGGAGGGACGCGGTAGTAAAGAACGAAAGAAAGAAAAGAGTAAAGATAAAAAACCACGGGTGCCTCCACCTGCTTCTTTAGATCCAGAACATGCAGTAGCAAGCGATGAAAACACAAATTCCAAAGATGAATCTCTTCCAGTTGTTCCTCCAAAGGTACCTGTCTGTGGCGATGGCTTCCGCGATATAAAAACTGAGGAATGCGATGATCATAACCTAAATAATGGAGATGGATGCAGCGCAGAATGCATAAGTGAAGCTCATGTAGTAAAAAGCTCTCGGAAACTTATGGATATTGGCTATGCTCATGTTTGCCTGATCGATACACCAAGCAAACAGCTTAAATGTTGGGGCCTCAATAATTTTGGGCAACTTGGACAAGAAAATATTGATGAAGCTGGCAGCGGTCTTGGCACGGCAGTTTCTTCGCTAAAACCTATAAATATTGGCGAGGGACTTTCGGTTGAGTTCGTTGCAGCAGGCGGCAACAAAAAAAGCTCTTCCACCTGCATTATTAACAATAAAAATGAGGTGCAATGTTTTGGCAGCAATTCAGCTGGACAGCTGGGTCAGGGCAGCACTGCAAAATTTCAAAGTTCTTTAGCCGAACTTAACAATTTTGGCGCTGTGAAACTTGGTAAAGAACAAAAGATAATTGATATAGATTCCGGTGCGGGACACCAATGCGCTCTATTAGAAAATGGTACGGTAAAATGTTGGGGCCTCAATAATTTTGGACAACTTGGCCTAGGTAACGAAAAAAATATCGGCGATACCCTAGAAGAAATGGGATCTCAGTTACGCGCCCTTCCACTAAAAGCCAAAACAATTGCTCTCGCCCTTGGCGGTCATCATAGTTGTGCGCTTACGAGCGATTATGAAGTTAAGTGTTGGGGACTTAATTCAAGCGGCCAACTTGGACAAAACCACTCATATAATCTTGGTGATAATCCTTTTGAAGTTGCAGATATTGAGCCAATAGAGGTTAATTCAGAGCATGAGGTGCATGCTATTACTGCTGGAGCAGAACACACATGTGCCTTGCTCGATGATGGAAGCATCAAGTGCTGGGGAAATAATAGCTATGGGCAACTGGGTCAGGGACACGTGCTCGCTATCGGCGATGAAGCAGGAGAAATGCAAGAACTAAATGCAATAAATTTTAGTACGAACAAGGCAACAGCTATTGCTGCTGGAGATTATTTCAACTGCGCACTTTTTGAAAATGGCGAAGTCAAGTGCTGGGGCGATAACCGAAGCGGGCAATTAGGGCAAGATTCTAATTCTATTATTGGTGACGAGCCAAATGAGCTTTCACTTCTAACTCCAATAAATTTAAGAGGTCGGAAAGCGCTTTCTATAGCTGCAGGGGGAAGTACTGCCTGTGCTGTTCTTGATGATGGGGACCTTACTTGTTGGGGGGAAAATAATTCTGGCCAACTTGGCATTAATACCACTGATGATATGGGCGATAATTTAGGTGAAATGGCAGAATTGACTTCAATCGATACTGGCTATTAAAAAAACGTCTAAATAAATAAAAAACTCAATCAAAATATGATTGAGTTTTTTTTTACAGTAACGCATCCACGTTAAAATTTATAACATGAAGATTTTTTAAAATTACCAGCAAAACAATAAACGCGAAAAAGGCTACCCCCAAAAGCAAACTAAAAGTGTTTCCTTTCGCCCTAAAATCTGGGTTGTAATTTTTTTGCTTACGTAGACGCATAATAATTAGGATAGGAATGATTCCAAGAATAATAGAAACCAATGCCCCTGCATATTCTAGCAATGCGATAAAACCTGACTCAAACATGATAATGAACAGTACTGGTGGAGTGAAAGTTAATACAAAGGCAAAAATACGTTTTTTGTGACTCCTACCAGCCTTGATGCCATCTTTTAAAAAATCAAATAAGCCCTGGGCCACTCCTAAAAATGATGTAACTATGGCAAAAATAGAAAAACCTCTGGCTAAAGTTGCAATAATTTCATGACCAGTATGAATTCTCAGTAACTTCACAAGCGGCATATCCAGTTTAAATGCTTGGGCTATACCATTACTTCCTAAAACAGGAAGCACTCCGAGTATGCTTACCTCCCACAGCAGATAGAACAACAAAGGAATAAGGCTTCCATAAAACAGGCACTTCTTGATACTTTTTATGTCTCTATCTAAATAAGTCACCATAGTTGGAATAATTACATGATAGCCAAAACTAGTGATAACCACAGAAAAAGACAAAAGAGAAAAAGACCAGTCACTAAAGGATAAATTACTTAGGCTCACATCAGGCAACAAATAAATTGTTATGGATGCATAGGTAATAAACATTGCGACCATTAAAAAACGATTAATATGATCAACAATTGACAAGCCAAAATAAATAAAAGGAGAAAAAACTATCAGCAAAGGAAAAATATTAAAATAAGAGGGAAATTTTACCCGCAGCAAGCCCCCCAAAGCATCAATAATAATTCGCCCACTTCCGCTTAGATAGGCAGCCAAAAGAGAATAAAACAGCAGTAAAAAAAACATCCATGTCAGCAAAGCTCCTGTCTTTCCAAGAGTCTTGTTCGCCATGGTGATAAAACTTACATCCTCTTTAAAATACAAACTTGCTTCAAGAATTAGTGTTGCCATCCAATACATGAAAAGCCAACAACCAAGCATAATGAGCGTGGTCCCATAAAATCCAAAGAGCCCCGTCATAATGGGCATAGCCAAAACAGCCGCGCCGATACTGGTACCGGCTATCAGCATAGTACCACCAAAAATTCTCGAATTGCGCTCACTCAACATCACAAGCAATTTCCTTAAATGAAAAACAGATTAAACATCTAGCCTCATGAATCGATTCGTTTTACGCCCTATTTGCAAAAGCAAGACGTAGCTTGCATGAGCATAGCAATAATATATTAGCCAAAATAAACAAAAACTATTCGATTCTTTATGCCAAACGCGCTGTCTTTATCGCGAAATAATCTCAAAAAATCAACCAAGCACCATAGCATATCTCAGCAGAAACTATTTTAAGCACTCCATTTTTTCGAATTTAATCTATAAGTTCAGTTAAATTAAAATTAAATTAAAACTAAAAAAGGTCAATATCATGCATTTACTATATAAAGTTTTTTCTTTGTAGTTGTTTTATTATTTGGATGCAGTGACCCTATCGGAGAGTCTCAACTCAAAAACAGCCCACTATCCTCCCCAAACAATCCAAAAGACACATCCCCCATTAAAAATAAAAATTCAAATTCAACAAAAATTAATATCGATAATATGCCACCAGCAAAAGATCACGAAAAATCTCCTAAGTCTTCAGCAAAGATTGATCTAGAAAAAATCTTTGAAAAAATCGGTTATGACGAAACAAAACTTTATAAGAGTGAGGAAAATAAATTAGTGAAGGATTACAAAAAAAAGTACATGGGAATTGACTGTGATGACTTAGCTCATTCCATAAACACCAATGGTTTAAGTACACTCGTGGAGAAAAAGAGAATCCCAACCCTCTATGGCGAAATTATGACGCTTGAACAACTTTTTGATGAATGCAAATTTATTGAAAGCAGTGCCAAATAATTTCTTATCCACTCTAACATTGACGGCCTTTCCTTTTGTTGAAATAAGACCCGAAGATAAAGCGTAGCTAAAAAGCGATCGATCATGCAAAAGGTCAAGGAGTAATTTATGAAATTTACCCTATCGTCAATGATAACGAGTGATGCAGAAAACGATTTACTTGCTTTCGGGCTTTTTAAAAGCAAAGCCGAAAAAAAGAAATCAAATGCAAAAGAAAAAGCAACATGTCAATTTGAATCTTCAGATTCAGTTAATGAACTGGATAAACAATTAAATAATCATTTGATAAAAAGCGCTACTGACGAGGGATTTTGTGCTGAAGAAAACCAAACTTTTGTGACCTCTTCTTTGGGAATATCCAAACCAAAAATAATCGCATTAATGGGCCTAGGAGATCATCATTTACAAAGTGTCGATCTATTTCGTCGTTTTGGCGGTGAAACATTCAAAATTGCCCAAAAAAAACGTGCAAAAAAAATCAGCCTTTGTATTCCGCCTAAAACCACAATTCCTCTGTTCGATGTTGTTCAAGCAATTACTGAGGGATTTATTTTAGCTTCCTATTCTTTTGACCGCTATCACACCAAAAGTGTGAAAGAAAATCATGTTAAGGAAGTTGTAATTCACCTTCTTGAAAAACCCACTCCAGATCAAAAACTTGCTCTGAAGCGCGCGGAAAATATTGCCAGTAGCGTCTGCTATGCTCGTGACTTAATCAACGAAGGACCCATGGAATTAAATCCACAAGCCTTTGCCAAGCATGCTATCGAAGTTGCTCAATCATGCGATCTTGATGTTTCTGTTCTCGATGAAAAGAAACTTAAGAAAGAAAAAATGCATCTCATGCTTGCGGTGGGAAGTGCAGCTGAACCTGCCAGCCCACCTCGGCTGATTAGGCTTCACTACAAGCCTAAAAAGAACAGCAAAAGAGTAATTGTGCTGGTAGGTAAAGGGGTTACCTTTGATTCTGGTGGCCTGGATATTAAACCTGCGGACGGTATGCTCGATATGAAAACAGATATGTCAGGAGCGGCAGCTGTTTTTGGCACTATGCGCGCAATCGCCAAACTCCAACCGGATGTAGAAGTGGTAGGCTACATGGGTTGCGTTGAAAATGGTGTTGGACCTCATGCATATCATCCAGGCGATATCATCAAATCGCGAAATGGTATCACTATAGAAATTGGTAATACCGATGCCGAGGGTCGTTTAGTTTTGGCTGACTGCCTAGATTATGCTCAAGAGCGCGATAAACCAGATACAATAATTGATGTGGCAACCTTAACCGGTGCCTGCATGATAGCACTCGGGCCATACACCGCTGGTCTTTTTTCTAATAACGATGCTCTAGGTGATGCTCTCAGGCAATCAGGAAAAACAGTTGGAGAATCTTTTTGGCGCCTTCCTCTCTTACCCGAGCTCAAGGATATGCTCAAATCTCCACTTGCTGACATGAAAAACGTTGGAGAACGTTGGGGCGGCTCAATCACTGCAGCTTTATTTTTAGAAGAATTTATCAAACCAGGAACAGACTGGGCCCATCTTGATATCGCTGGACCAGCAAGCACCAAAAAAGCTCAATCCTATATTCCGGTTGGCGGTGCAGGCTTTGCCGTCCGAACACTGGTCGACTACATCATGGGGCAAAATTAATCTATAAATTTACATGCCGCAGAATTTACCAAAGCAATGATGCGGCATGCTGTTTTCAAAATTTAATCAATAAATGGAATGTAGAGTTTTTTAAGTTCCTCTAGACTTACAGTTATTTTTTCATTGCCCATTGCAGCAAGACGCCATTTTTCCTGGTTTATGAGATCTTGTAGCTCGCTGGGAAATTCATCTACAAATATTTGCCTAGCATCCAATTTGCTTTTTAATATCTCCCCCATCTTTCCAACGGTATTGGTCGACATGTACTTTTTATCTTCATAAATCTGCTTAGATACAGCTGCCGAAAAACCATGAAGTATAAGAGAAATTCCAGGGTAAGGCATGATCGGAGTTAAAAAATGTTCAATATTTCTTTGGATGCCGTAATGAGTAACTACCGGAGCACTTTGATAAATATAAACACCAACACTCATTAAAATGTGGCCAAAATTTTCCGAAAAACTCTTATTTTCAAAATACTTTTCATTGAGATTTTTTTGTTTTATTACTTTGTTTGAAGCATAAACTACATAGTGCTCTTTCACATCTCTACTAAATTTTCCAAGCAAAGGCACAAATGAAAACCCGTCGAGCCCACCTTTGACATCGGTAAAAAGAGATTCAAAATAGCTTACTCTATATTTTAATAGATTAACCTTATCGCTACTTTCTAAATAATTTATAACGCTATCATAGTGTGCTTGGTCGTAGCCTAATAATGTAGCCACGACCTGCTGTTCTCTTCCTCCGTAAACAAACGGAGACTTCCTGCCTGAATGAAACGCCTCAGCCATAGCTCTAAAATAGCGAGCAAGCAGAGTAGATTTTCTGTGATAAAAACACCAAAAATCTTTATTGGATTCGTCGATCTTTTCGTAGGCAAGATGCAATAACTCACCATTTTTATTTTTAGCTTTGCCAACATACAAACCCGGTGCAATATTTTGAAAATTCTGATGAGCTCCGCTTGATTCGGGCAAAATCTGCTCTCCAACAGAGTTGCACCTATTACCTTGTAATTCACTGAAATGATTAGTTTTTGAGCAGGATGAAAGCGCTAACACCAATAAAACAATATATAATTTCATAAGGTCACACTTACATATTATTTTTTTGCTGCAATATGGGAAAACCTCCATTTTTTATTGATTTAATACATATGTGGCGCTCCACATATGTAATATGCATAGTCAGCATAGAAAGAGCTACACAGTGATTCCTTGGATTATTTTCAACAAACATCCATAATCGGGTGAGGCTTTTTCAATCAAAGCTGTTTAATTTTCCTGCGGCTGCTCGCAGGCCCTCATGATAGTTTCATCGTCATGAAACATCCATTTCACAATTTTGTTCAGAGTCTTGTCGTAAAAATTAATACTTATCGGGCTTCTAAGCCCATCAACACGGCTAGCACCACGAATACCTAAACCTCTGTATGTAACACTTTCCCCTTCCCCTTCTCCTAGGACTAAAACTTTATCTTTATAAGATACCCTCCCAGTTTTTATAGCTTCGATAAGTTCTGTCACGGATCTTGAATAATATTCTTGGCGGTTTTTATGCTTCTCCAGGTCTTTTTTTTCGAGCTCATCTAATTCTTCTAAAAATTTTTTTAAACTTGTTTTTTGTCCTTCGCCTAAATCTGCTGAAAAGCTTACTCCTGAAAAAATAAAAACTACCAATGTTACAGTAAACAAGTAATGCATAGATTACTCCTTATGTTTAATCAATGAACTGCATCCATCTAAACCAACTTGAAACAGATGAAAAAGGGAATGAAATTTTTTAATGGTTTATAAAATTTTTTGGTGATGTAAACAAAATGTTGAAAGGCTTCTTAATAAATTTTTGAACGATTCCGCAGCACACGCGAGGACTTAGTGAAAAAATTTATTAAGAAGCCTTTCAACATTTTCTTGACACAACCCATTTGGCTCAAGCTAATAATGAGCTTTAAAAGTGTCCGCACCTAGAAAAATGATTTATTATTTTTGGTCTAAAATGGCCTAAGCTTGTTCTCAGCTCCATTAGTTATCATCGTAATATTTCCTGACGGGTCATAGTTACACACCCAAATTTCCTTTTGCTCCAGCGCATCTCTACACACGGCTACACCACATCCAAGTTTTTGCGTATCTTTCCATACAACTTGAGTAAAATGACCACATTTCTCACCTGGCGCACATTGATTATTTGCGTAGGTATAATCTTTACATTCATCGCTCCACCCTAAGGTAGCCCACTCAGGTGACCCGGCAAAATAACCGTGAGCAAAGCTTGGTTTAAACTCTATGTATGCAAGATTCTCTCCGTACTTTTTGCCATCTCTTCGATTAAGCCAAGTTCGGTGCTGTGATTTGCAGTTATAATTATCGCGCAAAAAATTTGCCCACTCCTGAGCATAGGAAGCGATATTTTTATCCCACACCAAATTTTTAAGCCCGTAGCGGCTTCGAACACTATTATGAATAGCCAAAAATCTTAGCTCAATTTCATTTGGAGCAATATCTTTTGGCTCAAGTTTGACCTTTCTGATATCTTTGCTCTCATATTCTTTAACGACTTCTGAACAAACTTTATTAAGCTCTTGGGCCGTTTTAGGAATAGTGCGCCCAGAAAATTGTGGAGAGTTTACATGAACAGGTTGGTCTTCGTTAGATTTTGAATCTTTTTCCTGTTCATTATCGTTTGACGTTTGCAACAGCCCACAAGCACTTGCCATAGCTAATAAAAACAATAAAATACCCGAGTGCTTAAAAAATAAATTTAATACCCGCATGAGCAATAACTCCTGTTAAATGATAACTAAACATCTCAAAAGTAGGTTGAAAAAGTTTTTCATCAATTTGGTGCAAAAAATACCAATATGCAAATCCGCCCTCAGCAAATAAACCAAACTGCTTAAAGGGATAATACTCTACTCCAAGCTGAGCACTTGCATTTACAAGACCCCCAAAAACATTCACATGCTTTCTTATTGGGCTTTGACTTTCAAGCTCTTCTTGACTTATGGCAAACTTCTTATCGATTATAGGCATGAAAGTGACACTTAAACCGCAGCTTGCAAGTATATAAAAAGATAAATGCCCTAAGCCTGTGGAAAAACCAATCATTGGTTTTAAAATTCCACTTAAATCAACAATACCGCCAATATCACCAACATGAGGACTCAAAAAGTAACGCACCATAAAACCCGAGTGCAGATAACGATAAATGGGAACATCCAAAACGAAACTTGTTCCCCAGGTAAAATCCTCTTTATGGGCAAAAACATCTTTTTCATTGGTGTAAATTTTAGGCAAAGATAAAGCCGAAAACCCAAGACTTATTTTCTCTTCATCAAATGGATTTTCGCTCTCAGTAAAGGAACACATAGAAAATAAAAAAATTACCCCTAAAAATATTTTTTTCACAGATTTATTTATCACTACATACTCCTAAACTGGAGAATATTATAAAATATAATTATCATGTTTTAAAAAACAAAGGCAATAACATGTATTGTTATCATTTTCCAAGTTTATTCTGCCTATTTTCACTGCTGATTAGCTTACTGTTTTCATGTAGCGCTTCCCATAAAAATATCACATCCCAACAACATTCATTTTTATCGTCCGCCACTGATGGAGCCATTGCTTTACTGCCTCACCAACAATTTGTGGTTGACTATCTCAATAACAATCCTCACATCAAAGGATTACTGATAAATCATTACATGGGCACAGGTAAAACTTTTTTAGCACTTGGATATGCAGAGCAACATCAACAAGATCAGGTAATAATTCTAGGTCCTCCATACTTAAAAAATAATTGGCATCAACAAATAGATTTTTTTAACGTTGCCAATAAAAAACGATATAACTTTATAAGTTTTGAAGATGCTATAAAACAAACAAATACAAATATTTTTGATAAAAAAATACTTATTATAGATGAAGTGCACAATTTGATTCGCCACTTAAATACGGATAACGAAAACGAAAATCAAAAATATGCAAAACTTTTACTACAAACTCGTCAGGCAAGCAGGGTTCTAGGACTGACAGGTACACCTATTTACCAGGACGTGTCTGATATAGCCCTGCTGCTTAACTTAGTATCTCAAGAAGATCTTCTTCCCTTTAATCGCGAAGAATTTCGCACAAACTATTCTAAAAAAATTCCTTCACGAAGTTTCTGGCGTGGCAAGCTTTTTGAAAGCAATATTTTTTATCTAACGTTGCCGGTGTTTTTTTCTTTTTTAAGCTTTGCTCTCTTTGCCACTCCCCTAGCCATTATTCCAGGTGCAGCTTTAGGAGCTTCGATAATTCCCCTAACCAACACGACCATAGCTCCTCTCACTCACTATCAATTACGCGAAGGTGACTACGCCAAGCTAACGCCATACATTGAAAAATATGTGTCATTTTTTCGTTTTGAAAATCCCTCAAGCGAAGATTTTCCCTCACGCACTGTACAGTATCGACAAGTTCCCTATTCTACAGCTCAAATGGATTTTTTTCTGCGTTACATTGAAGAAGACCTACGCCCCCATGAAATCATAAAAATACTCCAAGAAAATCAAGAGCACATCGATACTGAATATGTTGCTATCAATAATTCTCGTATCAACAAAAATTTAAAACTCGTTCAGGGAAATGGGAGGGAGATCGGCAATTTTAGTCTTCCAAACGCTAGCGATACTCCCCCAAAATTTAATCACATACTCAGTGAAATCAAACAAAGCCCAGGAAAGATTGGGATTTTTTCCAACTATGATTTTAATGGCATAAAAAAGTTTTATGATTTTCTTTGTTCGCATGATTTATGCAAAGATGCAGTGTTGATTGACCCAAAAGAATCGGATGCGATTCAGGAACAAAAAATTAATCAATACAACACCGATAAGAAATCCATTATCTTGTTTACTTTCAGCGAAGGCGTAAATCTATTTAAAACTCGTCAACTCCATATTTTAGAGCCAGTACTTACCCCAGCAACACTCGAACAGGTCAT
The DNA here is from genome assembly GCA_023898405.1 of Myxococcales bacterium. Taxonomy (NCBI): domain Bacteria; kingdom Pseudomonadati; phylum Myxococcota; class Myxococcia; order Myxococcales; species Myxococcales bacterium. Next base: position 2,400,555 of record CP060221.1, on the reverse strand, counting down.
GGGCCGCGCTGTACGCTACCGTTCTCATGCCAAGCTTTTACCTGAACAACGACATGTGGATGTTTTTGTATGGCAAAGCACTTTGCCATCATGGGACTGGAAAAGCTATCAACTTAAACGAAAAAATTGGATGCGGCGTTATGGAGAACTGAGCCGTTATAGTGATTGGGGCAAAGGTGCAAGTCAGATTGATAAAAACTACGATGCCAAGATATTCTCTCCAGATACTCACACTTTTATGGCGAGTGAAAAATTAAGACGTGATTCATCTCAAATTATCCAAACTCTACAAAAACACTCCATTGAAACGAGGCCATAAAAAATCATTCGCAAACTATTTCAAAACAGTCTCTAAGGGCAATGTTTTTCTCAATGATTGCCATTCCCCGCAATGAATGCTAGTTTCGCTCGGTCAATGAGAGCAGGAGTCAAAATGCTCAAAAAAACATACGAACGTCTTTTAATGTTGAGCATGGTGGTGTCAGCCTCAGTAGGATGTGATCAGATCACCAAACGCATAGCTGAACACAGTTTAGAGAATAAAAGCTATTCATTTCTGTTCGATACGCTACGTCTGCACCACATAAAGAATACCGGGGCATTTTTAGGAGCAGGGGCCAATTATAACTCTAGCCTTAAATTTATTCTGTTTATTATTTTCCCTGTGCTTTTTTTGGGGGCTGGAATTATTTATGTTGCCCTTAAATCAAGCATCACGCGCCTACAAGTTTTATGTGGAGCTCTGATTATTGGCGGTGGTATTGGCAATCTCATTGATAGAATATTTTTTCAGGGCGAAGTTACTGACTTTTTGAATGTCGGTATAGGTTCTCTTAGAACTGGCATTTTTAATATTGCTGATTTTGTTATCATGATAGGCGCTTTTGGACTCTTCTTTTTAGGATTTAAACAGCCAAAAAACAATTAAATCATTTGCCTAGCACCTTTCGTTGAGCGTTCATAATAACCTCTTTTCGCAGCTAAATAATGCTTCTGCAAGAGACCAGTTTTATTGTGGAATTGGTCTTTTGTGTTGAGTAACTTAATGAGTGGCTTACCTCCTAAACTTTGATTTAGTTACTGCCTTTGAATAAAACAACTACGAGCATTTTTCATATTGTTTTCTCCAGAATTCTGCACTGGTTTCAAACACTTTTTATTAGGAAAAATAATCTGTGGAATTGAGGTTTTTGAATAATCTCGCCCAAGTTGGAAATTTATATTGTCACCGCAACCAAAAATATCTCCATTGCTATCTACAAATATACTATGATAAGGAGCGGCAAAAATGAATTCAATATCCGATGTGTGTCTTATTTTTGCAATCTCATTTTTAGATTTATTATTACCCAACCCCAATTGTCCATAAGAGCTATCACCACATGCCCATACATCAGCATTAACATCTATAAAAAAACTTCCACAATAAGCTGCAAAAACAAACCTTATATCAGGAATAGCATCTATTTCTATAGGACGACTTGTTTCTAAACAATTTTTTAAACCTAATTGTTTATGATTATTCCAACCGCATGTAAAAACTTTGCCAGATGCATCTAAAAAGATAGTATGGTAAACTCCTGCAGAGATTTTTTTAATATTTGTTAGATTTTCTATAGGACAGGCGCTTTTATTATAACTAAATTTATTCGCACCTAACTGACCATGGCTATTGAACCCACAAGAATAAACTACGCCATTAAAATCAACAAAAAAACTATTAAGATGCCCAGCACAAATATCACTAATTCCAGAAAGATAGTCTAGTTTTATCAGCGCATTAGTCTCAAAAAAATCATTTAAACCTAATTGTAAATATTTATTGGAACCACAAACAAAAACTTCACCATTTTCATCTAAAAATAGAGCATGAGAATTTCCCACCGAAACACTTGTAATAGTTGCTGAAAAATTAATCTCATTACTAGCACATATTTTATTACTAACTAAACTGTCATTAAAAATTTTTTTATCGCCACAAACAAAAACACGACCATCATCACCCAAAAAAACTATAAAACAGCTACAAGAATAAATTTTTTTAATATTTTTTAATGGTAAAGAATTAATCTCTTTAATTATTGAATTGTTTTCATGATAGCTCGTTCCGCTAAAATTAATTTCATTGTTATCATCAATAAATACAGTAAAAATCGAACCACTAGCAATTGGAACCTGATCACCTGCATACACACAAAAATTCAAACAAAATACCACCAAGTAAAAATAGAGCTTCACTTACATGTCTCCTAGAAAATATTTTTTCCAAAGAAACAAATTCTGCTCCTATTTTATTTCTATATTTATACATGCAATGGTTTCTCTTTGAGGCTTTACTTCGTAATAAACGCTATGTGAAATACCTATATTAACAACATTTGCGAAAAGATTTAAAAGTCATTTCAAACAAAACCTCAAGCCCTTTTTGATAAAAGATGCTGAACGCTATTGCTGAGCTTGCCAAGGGAAAAAATAACAGGCAATGACGCCCAGGCACATAGGAAAAATAATGCAGTCCACCCAACATAATCTGCAAGCCAACCGGATAACATTGACAATACAACCCTACACAAAGAGCCAAATGAATAGAGCAAGGTAAAATGTGTCGCACTATAGCGCCTAACACAAATCGAAGATAAATAAGCAATAAAAACCGACGTAACAATTCCTGAACAAAAACCCTCGATACCAACGGTAAGTGTCAAAAATAATCTTTCGTACCCTATAGCTGCTAACATGGCAAACATCAGACAAGAAACTGCTTGCAAAATTGTGGCAATTAAAATTGAGCGTGCTATCCCAACATAGTTGATCAAGATACCCGCAAACAGCCCTCCTAGCACCATCAATCCAATACCAAAAACTTTGGTAATGGTAGCAAACTCAACTTTTGATACTCCCATTTCATACATAAAAGGAGCTGACATAGCTTGCAGTACGACATCACCAAATTTGAAAAATAAAATAAATAACAAAATATGTTTGATATTCTTATTTTGAAAAATCTGTAGGCATGGCTGCCAAAAGTGTCTAAACTTCAGAGACTCTAATAATTCAGATGGATTATGTGGCTCAGAGATAAACCAAACAGTAATCATACCAACCACAACCAAAGCTGCCATAATCTGATAGGCTACCGTCCACCCATAGGCAGAAGCTAGATAGAGTGCTCCTGCTCCAGAAGCGAGCATACCAAATTTAAAACCAATCGACTCAATAGCAGCCCCTGCTCCACTTAATGAAGCGCTAAAAATATGAATTCGATAAGTATCAACCACAATATCCTGGGTAGCCGAAAAAAATACTACCAAAAGTGCCCATATCGCCATCGATAATAAATTTTCTGCTGGCGAGCATTGGGCCATCATCACCAAAGAGAAAATTAAACCGGCTTGCGCAAGCAAAAGCCACGAGCGTTTTTGTCCAAAATATTTTGATATGATGGGGACACGCCAATTATCGATTATAGGTGCCCATAAAAACTTACAACTATAAGGAGTGGTCACCAACATAAACATGCCAATCGCTGTATTCGATATGCCATCCTCTGCAAGCCATCTGCTTAAAGTGGAAAGGGTTAGCAAAAAGGGTAATCCACTGACAAATCCCAAGAATAGTAAAGCTACCAATCGATGATCGGCATAAATGCTTGCTCTCATTAATATTTGAAAAATATGCTTTACCACCAGATCTATCTACAGAGCAAAATCAAAAAAGGCAAAACCTTAATTTATAGGCCTTTTATATTTTTTACCTTGACCAAAAAACTGATTGGGTAACTTATATTTTCCTAAATTTCATTAAAGAGATTTCGGTTATGTAAAGAAAATATTGAAAGGCTTCTTAATAATTTTTTTCACTAAGTCCTCGCGTGCTCTGCGGAATCGTTCAAAAATTTATTAAGAAGCCTTTCAATATTTTCTTTACATCGCCCGTAGATGCCTATCGAATTATTTAAAGACTATCAACTTATTCACGCCCGCATAACCTCCAATATTTTCTTAAACAGATATTTTAACGATGTGCACTTAATAGCGGCACATTTTTCAAAGTTCATATACTGTTCGGGGGCACTATGTGCGGTATCGCTGGTTGGGTTGACTGGGAAAAAAATCTCTCTCATGAAACTAAAATTTTAGGAAACATGGCCAAAAGCATTCAACACCGCGGGCCCGATGCTCAAGGCATGTGGTTTTCAGAACGCGCAGCGATAGCTCATAATCGCCTAAAAGTTATCGATCCTGAGGCGGGACAGCAACCAATGGTCTATCAAGCCGGCAATCAAACATTGGTCATCAGTTACAATGGTGAAATCTATAACTTTCATGAACTTCGCTCCCAACTTGAAAGCAAAGGTCATATTTTCTCTACTCATTCAGACACCGAAGTTCTTCTTCATTGTTATATTGAGTGGGGCACCGATTGTATTGAACGCCTCAATGGCCTTTTTGCTTTTGCCCTATGGGACAATTTAGAGCAGCAACTTTTCTTGGCGAGAGACCATCTTGGGGTAAAGCCGCTTTTCTATACACGTTATCAAAATGGTTTTATTTTTGGCTCGGAAATCAAGGCCCTACTCGCTCATCCTCAAGTGAAAGCCCTAGTCAGCAAAGAAGATATTGGCCATATTTTTTCTTTTCTTCCCGTGCATGTACCAGGAAAAACAGTTTATCAGAATATTTTTGAAGTGGCGCCTGGCCATTGGATGCTTATAAAGCGCGATGCCATAAAAAAACATTGTTATTGGAAATTAACAAGTGCCCCTCATGCAGACAGCTTAGATAAAACTGTTGTCACCATTAGAGAGTTTCTCGATGATATCGTAAAGCATCAAATAGTAGCTGATGTTCCCATTTGCACCATGCTTTCAGGCGGGCTTGATTCAAGCGGCATCACTGCACTTGTTGCCAAGGAATTTTCTCGACAAGGAAAAATTCTCAACAGCTACTCCATAGATTTCAAAGATCACGAAAAACATTTTTCTCCCAACCAAATGCATTTAAGCTTAGATATGCCCTGGGCAGTAAAAGTCGCTCAACACGTGGGCGCCCATCAACATGCAATCATCATCGACTCTCCTGAATTGCTCGAAAACATATTAGCCCCTATGAAAGCTCACGATCGGCCAGGTATGGGGCAAATGGAAACTTCCCTGTATTTGCTTTTTTGCGCTATGAAAAAAAATGCTACCGTAGCACTTTCAGGTGAATCAGCCGATGAAGTATTTGGCGGCTATCCTTGGTTCCAAGACCAAAAGGTGCTCGATGCACAAACATTTCCTTGGATGGCTTTTTTGAAAGATGTAGATTTTCACGCCACATCGCTTTTGTCTGATGAACTCAACACCCATTATTTTCCCAAACAATATATCGCTGATCGTTACCTGCAAGCTATAAATGAAACCCCGCGGCTTAAGGGAGAAAACAGCCAGGATGCTCGTATTAGAGAGATATTTTACTTAAATCAAACGCGCTTTCTTCCCATGTTGTTGGATCGTAAAGATCGCACGAGCATGGCTACTGGTTTTGAAGTTCGTGTACCGTTTTGTGATTATCGCTTAGTGCAATACCTATGGAATGTTCCTTTTGCTATGAAAAATACAGGTAATATTGAAAAGGGAATTTTAAGAAAAGCGTTTGAGGGACTCTTACCTAATGACATTTTATATCGCAAGAAGAGCCCCTATCCTGCCACACAAAATCCTTCCTACCTAGAAGGACTACAACAATTATCATGGGACATCATTAATAATCCCAATGCCAAAGTCCAACCATTCATCAATGCTCGGGTTTTTAAAGATGAACTAAAACCAGGACTTAAAGATAAAAACAAATTGGGATTTAATCTGCCGCTTGAACATCTTATTCAAATAAATGCGTGGTTGGATAGCTACAAAATTGAAGTGATTTAACAACAAAATTATACACACTCAGAGATTGTTTCACTAAACAATCTTTCAACACTCTTTGCCAATATTAATTTATAAGTTGTGACCAGCACACCGATACATTTTTAATTGCTGCAGATGTGAACTACCAATCAGAAATACCATTTTGGTCATAAAGTAAAAGAGCTTTTGCCTTCTTCATATCGTTAACGCCCTCTGTTCCAAGCAAAATATCGAGAGCACTTTTGCTAATTTTTTGCCACTCATCTTTAGACTTTACTCCGCGCATTTCTTTGGCCAAAAGATGAATTGCTATCTGAATACGTACATCTTTAAGCGGCGCTCCCTTGAGGCTGTGCACTAAATAAGCAATCACATTGAGCTCTTTACCGTTCTCTATCCGCACTATATCGGAAGGTTTTATCATTGAAAACAAACTAAGAAGAAGTGAGAAGCTGGAAACTTTATTAATATTTTTTGTATTGACCTGAGCTTTTTGGAGGGCAACTTTTGCTTGTTCTATAGCTGCAGAGAGCCAAAGTTTTCTTAATTCCTTTTGTCGTTCACCACTCACATTGCCGTAGAGAGGACGCATCATAAAGAATTCAAAACCAGTAGGCCTATCGGACCAAGAATTTTTAACTGTCCATTTTATGTAGTCTTCAAGCTTAGATGCATCTCGTAATCTTTGCTCTATCTTGGCAATAAGTTTAAGATGGGCTTCGTTCTTTGAGTTTTCTGCCAAATAGAAAAGATAGTGACTCAGCTCATTAAATTGAAGTTGTGTATCAAGATTAGGAATTATATCTGTCAGCCTTCTGATTATATTCCTAAAATAAATTTCATTAGTTGAATCCGATAATATAAAAGATAAAAATGATTGTTCATTTGCTTTTATTTTTCTTGTAAAAACATCAAACACTGACTGTTTTGATAAATAATTTAAGCAGTTATTTAGAAAGCTTGATAAATGTGTGCATAATCTATCCCCATCAGTAGATTTCCAATTTATTTTTATAGTTCGATTATCAGGATTAAATTCTGTCGTACTCATATCTGATATTCTTTCTCTCTTAATAAATCGAGCAAGATAATCCAAAAAATATATGCCTTCATGCTTGCTATTAAACAATTTTAAAATTCTGTCTTCATTGCACCTGTTGTCTTCACAAAAAGTGTCCATTCCTGACATTACACTCTCAAATTCAAACTTATGGCTGTCGCCTGCTAATTTTGCAGCCCCAGCCAACAATCTCTCCGGTGATGGCGCAAACAGAGAGTTACTGCTTCGACTTGTCGATTTGTTCCCATTTCCCGTATGATTAGAGCCGTTACGACTGTTATCGACACAGCCAACAATAAGAGCCATTAAGGCCCCACACACAACATAAAATCTCATAAAACTCACCTTAAACTAGTAAATAATAATTAACATCAATATCAACTTATACAAGATGGTTATTAATACTTATTTCTGCATCATCATTTAATTTATTTAATTATTACATTATTTTATTCCCTCACTTGTTCTCTAAGAGGAATTTCTCGCAAAAACCATACCACCACCAAAGCCGTTAAAGCCAATGGAACAGCTGTCAGAAATACTCTATCAAGCGATAATACAAAGGCTTGAATCAATCCTGCATGCACCTCTTGCGGCAAAGATTCCATTTCCTTTGGGCTCTGGGAGAGAATTTGCTGTACCCCTAAAGATGATTGCAAAAAAGATGGATCAACAAAACGCTCCAAATTTATGGCTAGTTGACTGTTTAGAATTGATCCAAAAAAAGCTGTACCGATCGAAGCCCCAAGGGAGCGAAAAAAATTGGTAGCTGAAGTAGCCACTCCCAGATCGCTATGGTTAACAGCATTTTGCGCGGATGTAACCAACACCTGCATGGCTAAACCCATCCCCAAACCTGCAGTTAAAATATAAAATGAAACTTTTAATAGTGAAGTTTCATAACTAATTTGTGAAAGCAAAAATAAACCAAAAGATAATAAGACTGCCCCTGCCAATGGAAATATGCGATATTTTCCTGTTTTTGACACCAAAAGCCCGGAAGAAATACTGCCACCTACCATGCCGACCATCAGTGGCAATAAATAAAGTCCAGAGTTAGTTGCCGAAGCCCCTTTCACAACCTGCATATAGAGCGGCAGAAAAATAATCACGCCAAACATAGACATTCCAAAAATGAAGCTTGCCAGGCTTGAAATACGAAAGATATCGTTTTTAAAAAGTTTAAAAGGAACGACTGGTTCATGGGCTCGATGCTCTTGCAGAAAAAATAAACAAAATGAAAATAGCCCCAAAGCAATCAGACCAAGAATCTCAGAAGAAAGCCATTTAAATTCACTACCAGCCCATACCGTCACTAACATGATGCAGCTAACCAACAAAACTAATAGAAAGGAGCCCAAATAATCAATGCGATGTTCAACCCGCTGGTAAGGCAACTTTAAGACAGAACTAATAACTACTAACGCTAAAATGCCTAAAGGAAGATTGATATAAAATATCCAACGCCACGACGCATAGTCAATAAAAAATCCCCCGAGCAGTGGCCCAACAATACTAGCCAAAGCAAAAACCGCACCAGTATAACCTTGGTAACGACCTCGTTCACGAGGAGAAACTACATCTCCGATGATTGCTTGAGCAATTACAATCAAACCCCCGCCCCCTAGCCCTTGCACTGCACGAAAAATAATAAGTTGTACCATGCTTTGAGCAATGCCACAGAGGAGTGAGCCCACCACAAATGTGATAATAGCAAACTGATAAATTATTTTTCTCCCATAAAGATCACCAAGTTTTCCATATAAAGGGAGTGAAACTGTACTGCTCAGTAAATATGCCGTAACAACCCAGGATAAATTATTTAATCCACCAAGCTGTCCAACAATGGTTGGAAGCGCAGTTGAGACAATGGTCTGATCGAGGGCAGCAAGCAACATACCAAGCATCAAACCACTCATAATGATAAGCACTTCGGTGTGATTAAGGATTTTCCAATCATCTGATAGTTGCTTATTAATTTTTTGTTTCATTCTGAGCGCCCCTTGCTACAGCCAATAAAAATAAAAATTTATACTTTCCGTAATTATTATCATTTAATCCCCTCAATTGGTGTTTATTAAGTTGCAGTTATTTTTCACCAGAGTCTTGCTTCCATAATTTATCGTTTATAAATTGAGTTTCAATTTGGCGAAAAACGCATAATCAAGTGATAAGATTTTTTTAAAAAAAACGGAGCAAAGATGCACATCATTGAGTATCGCCAAAATATTTCCGTCTCACTCCATGATTGCTGGGAGTTCTTTTCAGCACCACAGAATCTGAAAATTCTTACCCCGCCCCACCTCGGATTTAGTGATAAAAATGATGCTCAGCCTATGTACCCAGGACAAATTATCATTCATCAAATCAAACCCTTACTTGGCATCCCAATAGAATGGGTTACCCAAATAACCCATGTAAAAATTTTTGATTATTTTATTGATGAGCAACGCTTTGGCCCTTATAAATTTTGGCACCATGAACATCGCTTTCAAGAAAGCTCTGATGGCACACGGATAATTGATAGAATTCACTATCAGCTTCCCTTTGGGCCCTTGGGAAATTTGATGAATTGGCTGAAGGTTCGAAGGGATTTAGAAAAAATCTTTGACTACCGCCAGCAAAAAATTGTTCAGATTTTTAAATAGAAGGCCTTGAGTAGATTAAAAATATTGGAGAGATCACATGTTTTTACTAATGGGCAGTCATTTATTTGATCCAAATCATTTAGCTGCTTTCAAAGATAAAATAATTGTCATGATCGAAGACTATGGTCTTTGCACTCATTTTCGCTACCACAAACAAAAGTTGATTTTTTTCCTTGAAGCAATGCGAAATCACAGAGATCTTTTACGTTCTTGTGGCTTCAATGTTCATTATTCAGAATTAAAGTTCAATGCAAAACCTATCCCTTTTGTTAAACAGCTCGAAAAAATAATTAAACAAAAAAATATTACTGAACTAACTAGTTTCAGCATTGAAGATAAATTTTTTCGCCAAGAAATAAATGAACTCTGCATAAAACAAAACTTGTCGTGGATGGTGTACGATTCTCCTCTCTTTCTCAATAATGAACGAGAAATTTGCGAAGCACTCTCTGATAAACGACCTCTTATGAAAAATTTTTATCAATCCCAAAGAGTCAGCCGAGAGATTCTTCTCACAAAGAATCAACTCCCTTTAGGGGGAAAATTTAGCTTCGATAATGAAAACCGTCTCAGGCTGCCAAAAAATATTGTCATTCCTTTGATTGCACCTGCAAGCCCAAGTATTCACCAAGATAAAATCGTTCAAGTAGTTACCAAGTTCTTTCAAAAACACCCAGGAGATATCGCTCCATGGCTCCCCACCACACGAGCGCACGCTAAAAAAGCGCTTCATAAATTTATTCAAGAGCGACTCATATCTTTTGGGCCCTATGAGGATGCCATCCAAAAAGATGAGCCTTTTTTGTTTCACTCTGTTTTATCACCGCTGATAAATTGCGGTCTTTTGACGCCTCAAGAAATTCTTGATGAAACACTCAAAAATGCTGATTCCGTTCCTCTTAATTCCCTTGAAGGTTTTGTTCGACAAATTCTGGGATGGCGCGAATTCATTAGAGGAATTTATGAAAAATTTTCCTACCAACAAAAAGACGATAATTTTTTTGGGCACCAAAGAAAGCTGGCTGCTTCATGGTATAGCGCTGACACCAGCATTTTGCCGCTCGATACAGCAATCAAAAAAGCACAGCTCTATGGATACTGCCACCATATCGAACGCTTGATGATTATTTCCAACATCATGCTTTTATGCGAAATCCACCCCTTAGAAGCTTATCGCTGGTTCATGGAGATGTTCGTTGATTCTGCAGATTGGGTTATGGGACCAAATGTGTTCGGCATGGGGCAATTTAGTGATGGAGGCCTTTTTACCACTAAGCCGTACATTTGTGGCTCAAACTATATTTTAAAAATGAGCAACTACACTAAAGATGATTGGTGCGATACGCTCGACGGGCTCTACTGGCGTTTCATTGATAAACATAAGAAATTTTTTCTGGAGCAGCCGCGCCTCTCTATGATGCCTAAACTTTTGGATCGCATAGGCTCACAAAGAAAAAATTATCTCTTTAAAAAAGCACAGCAATTTATTGAACTACATACTATATAAAACAAAAAAATCCTTTCCTAATCAAAAAATCATGCGCTGGATTTAACAGCGCTCGATGGAATAAAAAATATTTGAATAGTCCAGGAAATATATTTTTATAAAACCCGTTTTTAAAAAATCACTCAAAAATCCTTTCACAATAATCAGGAGTAATCTGCAAATATTGCTCAGGAATTTTTTCAAACCATACGTAGGTAGTTGTTTCGCCTATATCACTCACAATCCAAGCCTTAAGTTCTCCCTTAGTAGATTCAGTTTGATTCATTTCATCATTGCCAAATAGCATGCTTTTAAACTGTTTAAGAGACGAAGGACTATTATCCTGCTCCATAAAATAAGACTCTCTTGGCAATATCTTACAGATATTAACTTTCCCATCAGACCACCTAAAAGAGCAATTAAGCCTTTCATTAGTGGCAATAAAATACTTTATTAAATCCCTCCCACCTTCATACTTCCTAACAGAGTAAAGCCTCTCACTTCTCGGAGATAGAACTATGTATTTTTCAACATCTATAACACTAGAATTATCAACCAACTTAACCGTATTTTTTACTACTTTTTCAACTTCTTTTGGAATTTTTCCTGGCGACAAAGCAAAGCATAATTTACTAGTAATAAAAAATAATAAAAAACATTTAAGACGAAACATTATGAACAAACCTCTTACTAATTAAAAAAAATCAATAACAACAATTAAATTAAAAAATAAGATTAAGATAATCAACAATACCTATTTATCAACATCTATCAACCCTGGAAAAACATTAAAAACTGCGCTATTACTCAAAAATAGAAATTAAATTATCTTCACATTCTTCTCTATACCAAACCCCTTGAGCTCGTTGAATAAATCTTTTACACCGCCCCTGACAACAAAGAACCCCCAAACACTTATGTTGAAAACTGTACAAAATTTTACTAGGTTTCCTTTCAACAAACACGTCTTGTTATCCGTGTTTATGCTCTTCTTAAGCTCATGCGCAAGCAGCTTACACAGCAAAAAAGTTATTCGGCAACAGCAAAGTACTCAGCGTTCTCAAACAAACAATAAAAGTTGTCATTTTAAATACAAGGTAAAAAATAAACGCTACTGCGTATTAAAAAACGCACATAATTTCCAACAAACCGGCGTAGCCTCATGGTATGGTCCCAAATTTCACGGCAAAAAAACCGCGAGCGGACAAATCTACAATCAGAATAAATTGACTGCAGCTCACAAAAATTTGCCTTTTGGCACTCGTGTAAGAGTTTTGAACTTACGCACAAAGCAATCAGTTATCGTCACCATAAACGATCGTGGTCCCTTCCATGGTGGCCGTATTATTGATCTTTCAAAACGAGCTGCAAAACTTATCAACATGTCGGGCACTGATCGCGTACACGTCAAAGCGCTTTAAAATATAAAGTGATATTATTAAATATTTTATTTTCTCTAAAAAACAAAATACCCTCAATACTTAAACGATTAATTTGCTAAATTTACTTATTGCTTTTAAAGCATTTCATCATAAAACAATTCAACTAATTCCTGTTTTTTGCTAAGACCAGTCTTATCTTTTATGCGATTGAGGTAGGTTTCTACCGTTCGAGGTGAAATAGTTAAACTCGAAGATATCCCCTGCATGCTAAAACCTTTCGACAATAATGTTAAGCAAGCAAGCTCCTGCCTGGAAAGACTAAAACTCAGGCCATTTAAAACAATAGTTTTATTTTTTGCTTTGGCAAAAATAGCACTTCGGTTCACATCATTAAGTCGCTCAGGAATCCAAAATTTATTTTTTTGAGCCTGTTCTAACAAAACTTTTCCTCTATGCTCAAACTCTCGGATAAATCTAATCATTTCCCCAATATTGTTGAGGTAAAAATTATGTATTGGATACCCAAGGGGAGCAGCAAAAGCGATCAAATTGTAATGTTCTTTAAAGCGCTCAACAAAACACAAGCCATTATCGATGCCATATTCCCGTGCCATATTAGTGTCATCCTGGGGCAGTGATTCATTCCACAAGAACATATAGAGGTTTTTATGCAAAAGTTCTTTCGTGATATGAGATAAAATTCTGCGCTTTGCCCTAATTCGAGCTGAAACAAAATCGCCGTGAGTTACCAAAAAAAAATGGCGATCATCTTTGAATACACTTGAGTATTGAAAATAATTGAGACCTGACTTTTTAAAAAAATTTTGGGCAATGCTTTTCACATCTTTTTGCGCATCCATAAAAAAATTATCAATAGAAAAATGCATTGTTAAAAACCTCAATGTCCGTAATTTTTCCCGACCTATAATGAGCGTGATTGTGATAGCAAAGCAAAAAAAATTCCTACTTACAAGGTGAGATAAAAATGATGAAAATAAAAGTTGACTATCACACAATAGAAAACGAGCTAAAACAGTTGGTACATAATTGGATAAGGGCTTATCAAACCAAAGATATAAAACTCATGAAACAAATTCTCTCTGATAATAAAAAATCTTTCTCATTTGGCACTGGAGCAGATGAAAAAATAGAGGGCCTAGACGGAATGCTATTGCAGCTTAAAAGAGACTGGTCTCAATGTGAGGATAGCACGCTTGAACTACTTAGTTTTCGTTGTGATAATTTTGGCGAATCGTGTGCATGGATTGCTTGCGAAATACTTCCAAGCATAAAAATTTGTGGTCAATATCAGAGTTTTCCTCCACTAAGAGCGACTATGGTAACTGCAAAAGAAAATGGCAGTTATAAAATCGTACACAGCCATGCCTCATGGCCTCATCAAAATCAAAAGCCAGACCAATCTTTTCCCCGGTTAAAGTAATGAGAGAAAAAACAGGAATTTTTCGCTAAAAAAAATTTTAAGAGAGCATTAGCGCAAAAAACATGCTTGATGCTCACAATAAAATGTGCCTTACTCAAATCAAAAAACTTGTGGTGGCCTATGCAAAAAAGCATGAAATTAGCTCTTCCCTTACATCTAGCGTGCGGAGTTAAAATAAAAAACCGCATCGCCAAATCAGCTATGAGCGAAGACATGGCTGATACAAATCATTCTCCCACAAAAAATCTCTGCACCCTATATCAACGCTGGGCTCAAGGAGGAGCTGGTCTTCTCATCAGCGGAAATATCATGGTTAACTCCAATGCCTTGGGTGAGCCCAACAATGTCGTTATAGAAAAAGGCCTTGATAATTTGGAAGCTCTAAAAGCATGGGCTGAAGCCGGCACAAAAAATAGCACTCAGTTTTGGGTGCAACTTAATCACCCAGGCAAACAAAGCCCACGATTTCTTTCCAAAAAACCTATGGCTCCTTCTGCCATTGGTTACGCTTCTCCTCTCTCTAATTTTTTTAATGCCCCCCGAGCAATGAACGAAGAAGAAATTTATGACACTATTGAACGCTTTGCCTATGCCGCAGAACTGTGCAAAAAAGCCCAGTTTGGCGGCGTTCAGATTCATGGAGCACACGGTTATTTGCTTAGTCAATTTTTATCTCCCATTCATAATCAACGCAGCGATTCTTTTGGGGGAAGTTTAGAAAATCGCATGCGCTTTGCAATTAAAGTTTATAGAGCCATTCGTCATGCTGTAGGAAATGATTTTCCAGTGGGAATAAAATTAAATTCAGCGGATTTTCAAAAAGGTGGATTTAGTGAAGAAGAATCCATGGAAGTAGTAAAAAGATTATCTGAAGAAGGAATCGATCTTTTAGAAATTTCTGGTGGGACCTATGAATCCCCAAAAATGATGATGGGTTCCGAAGCGAATGAAAGCACAATAAAAAGAGAAGCTTATTTTTTAGAGTATTGCGCAAAGGTAAGAAGCCTTATTAAAACCCCAATCATGTTAACAGGCGGTTTTAGAACAGCTCAAGCCATGAATAACGCATTAGAATGGGGCGCTTGTGATCTTATTGGGCTTGCGCGCAGCCTTGCTCTTGATCCAGACTTTGCCAATAATTTATTACTGCAAAAGAACAGCCAAAGCATGGTTCGTCCAATAAAATCTGGTATCAGAGCTTTTGACAAAAGAGCACCATTGGAAATTTTTTGGTATACAGCTCAGCTTAAAAGAATGGGGCTTGGAAAAAAGCCAAACCCTAACGCAAGCCCTTTGTGGGTTTTGTTATCTAATCTCATGCAAAGCGGATGGCATGGATTAAGACGAGTACGAGCCTCTAAATAAAATTAAAACTATTGTTTCGTAACGGCATTAGTTATTTTTTGAGGTCAAAGCTTAAAGAGTGTATTAAAAATAATTTTTCGCTAATCAAAGAAATCATTTTTGTCCACTATCATGTGTCATTTTGACCATTATCCCTATCGCGGGGATCCAGGCAAAATGCTTAACCGTCTAGTTAAAATGAATAATATAAATCATTCCCTGTAAAGAGCTTATTCTCTTGCCGTAAACCCTTCGAGACGAGTCATTGCTCTCCCCGCCTGCGCGGCGATGACAAGAATAATGGTCAAAACGATGGATAGTCGAGCACACCTTGGTTTGGTTAAACAAATCAAAGAGACTTTCAAAAGACTATGAGCATTTATTTGCTTCTGCTAATTTTTATATTCATTTAGCAATCGTAAATATTTTTCTAAAACGGCTTAACAACGCCATTTTGATTTTTAAACAAGGGATGAAGTAGCTAAGAGTTAGTGCTTAGTGTTTTTATACCAATATTTTAGCTGCTTTTTCTTCGATGATTGCTGACAAGATTTCTGTTTTTGCATTGGGAATAATGGCTGTGTAAACTTTGCCACCAGCCCTTTCCCTCGTTTGCCCTTACGAACTCCTCCAAAATAGCTTTCCTCTGCTTCTATTTCGCCAGATAAATCATATGAGGGCAATTTGCCGGCAATCAATTTTCGTAAGCCCACAAAGAATTTGATCGCAGTATTAGACTGAATAGCAATCAATTCTCCAGCAGCTCGCGCTGTGGTGCTGGCAACGAAATACTCTATTAATCGATCTTGTTGACGGAAAGTTAACCTGCTCTTGCGTATATACACTGTAGCCATGTAAACCTTAGTCCAGGTCTTAGCTACTTCAGCCCCTAAAACAATTTTTGAGAGATGATTGCACAATTAAGAGTAATTCTGGCTTCATAGTTGGCTATGCACAGCTATATTTCATTATTGATGGTAGATTTATTTTGCTTTTATCATTCATAATTTTTAGCAGTACAAACTTCAGCTTTTGGGCAGCCATGCGTGGATGAAGCGGCCGCTCTCTAAGCGTGGTTTATCCCTACTAAAAGCACATAAAGACTTTGCTCGAAGTCCTATAAAAATATTAACAGCAGATCTTTTACCAACAGCACTATACTTTTCAAAAAGCTACCCTATCCCCTTTTATTAAGTAATTTTCCGAATAAAAACTTAACATAATTTTAATTATGGGTTTATAGTGAAGAGCAGAATTCACTCTCACAGCCGTTTTGGTATTTGTCGGCTTTTAAATTATAATTTTTTGAAAGTGAACAATGCTCGCTATTAGCCTAATTTTAGCTAGAACCTGAGTAATTCCTTATCACCAGCATCATCTCCACCAGATTTGCTTGCATAGATTTAATCTATCAAATAGCAGATGCCGCTATATCTTTGGGCTTAATTGTAAACTTATAATAAGGTGTTAATTTTTTTTGGTTTTGTTATTCCAGCAATTTTGGAATTTTATTTTTACAGCTTATTCAAGGATGAAATCACCCTTATCATCCAGCTGTTTGGTATAACCTTTTGGGAAAAAGATTTTCCAAGAACCACTTTTTATTTTTTGGGCTACATAATCCTCAAAAACATTTTGTTTAATACCTTTATCAGTTCCCAAAGAATCAGAAGTGATCGCTACAGCATTAATTTTTTGATCCTTGCGCCTAACCATCTTAAGGCATAAGCTTCCTTGCTCAGAAAGCAAATGCAGGCGCGATAAGTCATTTTCATTTGCAAATTTTGGACTTAAGAGAGACCATCCATTGCTGCCTTTTTTCAAAATAAAGGCACTAATTTTTTGTTCATCTTCAGGAAAAATCAGCTTAAACTGTTCACTATTGCTCCATTCATCTTGATCAATTTTGCAACTCGCTTTAAATGCAATTTCAAACCTGTCCAACCACTTTTTCACAGATTTTCGAGGAGCTTTAGGAGAATTTTCAGCATCCGTACACCCTGCTAATGACAGCATAATAAGAATATTAAAAAATAATTTTTTAGCATCTATAATTAGTCGATATTCTTTATATCTTTCCATAATCTTACACCCTAAAACAGCAGATTTTACTGTAAAATATAAAACAAACTCATGGGAAAATTTATAACGTATTATTCATAGTCAGCACAGTTCTTTGAACACCGCTTCAATATTATGCCCATCGGGGTCTAAAACAAAAGCTGAATAATAACCATTTTCATAGTGATTACGAAAGCCAGGAGCCGCCATACTGTTGTTTCACTGTGGCATTTAACACAGTAGTCTCTCCAAGCGAACATGGCTTACAACTAATTTTTCTCCATTTTATCAAACTCAATACAACCCATTAATCCAACTCAAAATAATTAATATTTTTATAAAATTAAGCTAAATTTAAAACATGAGAAAGATAAAATTATTCATGAGCAAACTGTGGCCCAGCTTTATATTAGCATTCAATCTTCATGGAAAAATTGCTATAAGCCCAACAAAAATTGATCTATCTCCCAAAAACTCTATCCAAGAGATGAGCTTAGAAAACAAAGGTAATGAAGATGTTTTCTTTGAGGCCTCACTTAAGCGTTGGAGCCAAAAAAATGGACAAGATATATATGAAGATACCAAGGATATATTGATATTGCCGGTTACTGCTAAGATTTCAGCCCAATCAAAACAAAAATTTAGAATTATATTAAGCACTAAAGCTGATCTACAAAAAGAAGCCTCTTATAGAGTTTATTTCAATCAAATTTCAAACAACAAAAAAAATAAAAATGGATTTATATTTAACCTAAAAATAAGCATTCCTCTATTTATTTATGCTGATAATTTTAAATTTGATGAGCAGCTTCAATGGAAAGCCATCATCCAAAAGGATAAAAAACAAATAGAATTAACATTAAGCAATAATTCAAATAAACACATAGTACTTGAGAACCTAACGACGACTAATATAAGCCCTATGAGCTTTAAGGAATTGCGTTATATTTTACCGGGAAGCTTTTATTCTTGGGAAATACCTTTAAAAAATGATGCAACTCCTAAAAACCTAACGATAGATTATTCATCGTCTAACCAAAAAAACTCCATTTCTATCCCAATAATAAAAAGTGAAATAAAATAAATATGTTTGTAAGAATATTTTTTACACTATTTATTTCATTTAACACCGCAGGGCTCTGCAAAAGTAACGATGCCACCCAACAGCTTTATCTTGATGTTTATGCAAACCAAAACAAGATAGATGGAGTGCATGAAATACTTGATCAAAATCATGATTACTGGATCAAACATGACTTAATAAATTTACTACACTTACAATCAGATATTCTTAGCAGTAAATTAATTAATAATGAATCTCTCTATTTGCTTCCAAAGGACATTAAAAAAGAGCTTTCCATGTCTGATCTTAGTTTGCGACTAGAAATACCATCAAAATATTTAACCACAAATAGAATTGATTTTCAGGCGCCAAGTGTTGAAGTCAACGATCTCACTTACGCTTTTTACTGGAATCATCACCTAAGCCTGCATCACGCTATAAACACAAATAATATTTCTTTTGAAAGCGCCCATCACCCAGTTTTTGCCACTCCATTTGGCGCTCTTTCTAATCAATTTAGTACGACTAACGGTACTTATAACAATATTGTTCGGCTCGAGACTTCGTATAATCTAGATCTCTATAAAAATAATATGCGACTCATCGTTGGCGATTATGCCACTGATGCGCCAAGTTGGGGCGGGCTTTTTGCTTGCGGTGGTTTAAAAATTGTTAAAAATTTTTCATTTCAGAGCGGCTTTTTAAGTTATCCCACCACAGAGCTTTCTGGAGTGGCACATATGCCAGGAAGCGCAGAAATTTGGATCAATGAAAATCTCAGACATAAAAATAATTTAGATACAGGGAAATTTATTCTAGATAATTTAAATTTACCTAGCGGCGCGCAGAGCGGAAAGCTCATAGTTAAAGATAAATCAGGAATTGCCAGCGTTATTCCCTTTTCATATTTTGCTGATCCAGAAATTTTAAAGCCAGGTCTTTCTGCTTTCAGCTATAGCTTTGGCTTTTTGCGAAAAGACTACGGCGTTAAAAGTTTTTCATATGGTGAACCCATTTTCATTGGCAACCACAAAATTGGAGTAGCAGATTTTTGGACCCCCTCATTCTATTCTTTAATTGGGAGGACTCTTTTTTCTTTAGGGGCAGAAAATCGTTTTAGACTATTTGATTTTGGTTCCGCAGCGATAGCTTTGGGCTTGGGGATGAGGGAAAAAAACTCTGGTTATCTTGTTGCAGCTGAATTCAACCTGAGAAAATTTGACATTTACTGGAGCTCAAGAGGAGTTTTGGTATCCAAAGATTTCCCCTCCTCCCCTTTAAAAAAAATTAACAAACAAAAATTGAGAATTTCAAGTGCATTTCGCCTCAACAAAACTTACCTGCAGCACTCTTCCATAAATTATTTATTTAGCCGTGGTGAGGATGATGATTATCATTCTATCGGCCTTAAACAAGCTCTCTTTTTGGATGGAAATTTAAATCTACACTTAAGCAGCACCTATAACTTCAACCAAAATAATTTTGACTTTTTTTTGTATTTTTCATACACGCCCGCGAACCGGCACTCTATGTCTCTAGGAGTACAAAAAAATGATGGCAGTTATTCATCAGCAGCAAGTTATTATAAAAGCGCCGATAATAATCGAAATAATCGCCTATCATATGCCTTGATGGCCCAATTTGAACGCAAGATTATGGGACATGGAAATATTGGCTTTGGCAATAATTACATGCGCAGCAGGCTTGATGTTCAAGCCAGTAAAGAATCACTCTCATACTTGGGACAATTTGATGGCTCTTTTGGCGTCATTGAAAATCAATTTTTTTATTCGAAACCAATTGAAAAAGGCATTACGCTCATAAATATCCCCATGCAAAAAGAGATTGAAATCTATAAAGACAACTCAGTATATCTCGGCCAAACCAATGCAGATGGGCACCTAATCCTAAGCGACTTACCCCCTTATCAACCTACCAGGCTTAGCATTAATTCAAAAAATCTTGACTCTCATATTGAAATCGAAGACCTCAATAAAAATTCTATTTTTGTGCCTGGATATAAATCAGCGCACCGAGTAGATTTTTTGGTAAAAACAGTTCGACATGTTTTATTTCGCTTAGTTATCAACGGGAAAGCCGCTCTTGCAGGCACAAGGATTTACTCAAATGATGGCAGTGAAAGTGGGTTTGTGGCCAATGATGGTTTGGTATATCTCAATGTTCCTTCTTCTCTATCAACCTACTCAGGCAAACTGACTGAACCGAAATGCGGATTTGAAATAAAGCTTCCTAAAAAATCACAAGATATTTTAGAGGATTTAGGTAATGTTACGTGCACATTCTAATATTATTTTCATCTCGATCATAATCTTACTATCGAGCAAAGTAGTTTTTTCAACTTGCAACGGAACCGCCCCTTGTACCTGTACCATTGCTACTACCAATATGCCTTTTGGAAACTATCAATTTTCAACTGCTAGCCCCACAGATAGCCAAGCTACCGTTACAGTATCATGCAGCAGTGGTGGACTCTCTGATTTGTCAGCGAGCTATACCATTAGTGGTGGATTTGATGGCAATCCCCCCACTCAAAGATATATGAGCGGACCAAGTTCATCGCAATTATTATACAATTTGTATACAGATATAAATCACACCAATATATTTGGTGATGGCCTCAATGGAACTTCCACCGTAAGTGGATCCTGTTCGCAGACTTGCCCCATAATAATTGTTTGTGGCCCTCGTAGCTGCAGTTCAGACCACATTATTTACGGGCGCATTCCAGCATCACAAACGGTCACCGCTGGCAGTTATAGCCAAACCATCCAAGTTACGGTCACTTTTTAAAAATTTACAGTCACTGTGACCTGATCAGAATAAGAACCTGCACCAGCTGGACTTTGTCCTGAAGGAATTCTTGCATACACTGTATGAGCTTGTACTGCTCCATCCCCCACTTGCAGTAATTTCTCATTACCCGAACTAATATCCCCCCAAACCTGGGTATATCCAGAATCTTGATAGAGTTCATAATTAATAAAATTTCCACTAAATGCCATTCGACGATTTACCAAAAAATTACTCCCATTATCAATGCCAATCGAATAGCCAGCCAAATTGGTACATTGAACACTGATTGAACCAGAAGAAATATCCGCATCTGCAGTAAATAGTCCTGAAATATTGCCAAAACCAGAATCTACAATAGAATCAAATACACAGGTGGCCTGTACGGTTGCCGTCACATTCATAGTTGTTGAATCGGTCGCAGCATGAATCGCCTGCCCCATAAAACACGTAAGCATAAAACTTATGCTAGCTCTCAATGCTACATCGGCACTAATTTTCGCAAGCAACTTGGTAAACATAATGCACAGCCTTGTTTATTTTTTCCCAGCAATACTAATGCTATTAAAAATATTTTTTATAAAAAAATGAAAAAATATTTTTTATCATATTAATTACAAATATTTAAACTTGATATCATCAGCCTAACCAGTTTAGAGATCATTTTGGAGATAAATATGAAAACCGTGCTGACTACCATTTTTTATCTAATTCGTTTACGTCTTTTGATGATGGCATGAATATCAGCTGTGAATTTGGTGATAGTAACGAAACCTCGAAGACGCTCAATTTAAATGGAAAGTACATTCAAGAAAAATTGGGACTTTATGATGTGTAAGTTGGACTTACGAGCTTAGAAAATGAGAAATATATCGCCGTTGATATTAAACAAACATAATGCTTCCCTGTATTCATTCGCTATGATTAAGACTAAAGATCTTATGAGCCTCCACCCTCAATAAATTATTTTAGAGCTTGTGCAGTTTATACTTCCTGTGATTAATGACATTGTGAGCTTCATTCATTGCTAATGTATCCAGCAATAGTCAGCATTTTATTCACGATCTCCCCTTAAAGAAGTATATAAACACTTCTTTATAAACCATTGATATTATGTACTTTAAACAACTTTTTCTTCTGTAACTCTTGACATAACGCATCTACAACTACAGTGTATGCATAATGTGCCTGAAGCTCGTGCAAAGCATCAATCAGGCCTCTTGGTTTTGTCAGGAATATACTAAATTTTTTAAGCAGCTTGGTCCTGTTTCATGGTGTTTTAGCATTCTTGACGATGTCAATAATAGAATCCATAAAGGAAATCAGTAAAATATGAACGAAGAAAAAGTTAATCGCCCTTCTCCTCCACGCGAACCAGTTAGGAAGAAATCTCGTAATTATTCTTCTAATCGCCAGGAAAGAGTTCAGCCAGAAATTGACCCTGCTATTCCTACATTGGATCTATCAGCTCTCAAACATGACAAGATCGAAGATCTTAGAGACAAAGTTGAAGCAGCAGGACTCTCTACCGAAAGTTTGGTGCGTAAACAGGATCTTGTTTTTGCTATGCTCAAGGCGCAAACAGCCCAGAAGGGTGCCATCATTTGCGAAGGTGTTTTAGAAACCTTTCCCGATGGTTATGGCTTTTTGCGTGAACCAGCTTACAATTATGAGCCGTCAAGCGATGATATCTATGTTGCTCCCTCGCAAATTAGAGTCTATGGCCTCAGAACTGGCGATACCGTCCGTGGACAAATCCGTCCACCAGCCGAAAAAGAGCGCTATTACTCAATATTAAAGATAGAGTCTATCAATGGCGTCTCTCCAGAAGAACACCGAAGAAAAGTTTCCTTCGAAAATCTCACACCGCTATATCCCACTGAAAAATTTAATCTTGAAACTACCAATAATGCCATATCTACCAGAATTATCGATATTTTGTGCCCAATCGGAAAGGGACAAAGAGCATTAATTGTTGCTCCGCCACGAACTGGTAAAACAGTATTGATGCAAGAAATTGCTAACGCTATTACCACCAATCATCCTGATGTTGTTTTGATCGTCTTACTCATCGATGAACGTCCAGAAGAAGTAACCGATATGAAGCGTCACGTTCAAGGCGAAGTGATTTCTTCTACTTTTGATGAGCCTCCTCAACGCCATGTTCAAGTTGCGGAAATGGTCATCGAGCGAGCTAAACGCTTGGTTGAAAATAAAAAAGATGTTGTTATTCTTTTGGATAATATTACCCGCTTAGGCCGCGCCTATAACACCGTTGTTCCTCCGAGCGGCAAAATTTTATCAGGTGGCGTAGATTCCAATGCACTTCATAAACCTAAGCGTTTTTTTGGTGCTGCGCGTAACGTTGAGCGCGGAGGCTCGTTGACCATCATCGCTACCGCATTGATCGACACTGGTAGCCGTATGGATGAAGTTATCTTTGAAGAGTTCAAAGGTACAGGTAACGCCGAAATTGTTCTTGATCGAAAGCTTATGGAAAAACGTATTTTCCCTTGCCTCGACATCAACAAATCAGGCACTAGAAAGGAAGAACTATTGCTAGCTCCTGAGGTATTAAACCGTGTTTGGATTTTAAGACAGCTCGTCCATCCGTTGAACGTCATTGACTCGATGGAATTTTTGAAGAGCCGTATCAAAGATACCAAATCTAATGCTGACTTTATTGCCTCCATGAGTCGTTAAAAATAAGGCCTTCATTTTTGTGAAGGCTTTTTATTTAGATCGACACATTGCTTGTACTTAGAGACTGTTTAAAAAATCAAAATAGCAGCGTTTCTAAGCCGTTTTAGCGAAATAGTAACAATCGCTAAATAAATATAAAAGATTAGTATAAGCAAACAGTTATTGGTCTTTTGATTTCTTTAACCAGGCTTGTGTCGTGATATTTTTAAAAAATGCCTGGCCAAACTTCCCAGAAAATTCTTTACGTCTATACATCGCTTCAAATCTCTCTTTAAACTGAGATTTTTTTTGGCGCTCATTAAAATTAGTTTTAGTAATACTATTTTTGAGCTGAACAAGTTCATCAAGCCGAGTTTCTACATGATTACTCTTGTCTGAGCCAATAAGTTTTTTCCACGCCCTGCACACTTTACACCCCAAACAAGCATTCAGGACATATTCATAAAGCTCAATTTCCGTAATAATTATTTGAGCTATTTCAGAATATGTTGGCCCAGCCGTTTTATCCGCTGTATTTTTATCTGCATGTCCCGCTATTACAAAATGGCCTGGTAAAAAAAACATAAGAATCAGCATCACTAAATGAGATTTCATGAAAATTTTCCTCTGTACTATGAATAACAAATTTATCGTTCAATTTTATTTAAAAATACCGTTCGGTATTTTTTGAATTTCTTTTATTTGCTGTCATATCGTGTTTTAGAAACGTTTTAAAAGTATTTAGCAAAGCATTTTAGGTTAATTTCCCCCCTAATCAACAAGAAATTTTTGCTAATATGCTGGATATTATCAGCAAACCTCTCGTCGATTTTGCAAAAAATTTCCTCAAAAATCATTTGTTAAATACTTTCAAAACAGCCTCTTAATTTTTGCAGCATCGTAAACGAAAAATTAATTTAATGAGCATCAAAGAATAATCTTTACTTTTTTCGCGTTTGAATAACTAGGTTTTGTCTTTTATCATTTTTGGCTTTATCGATAATCAACAAATGAGAGAATATCAGATGAACACGAAAGCATATGCCACTAATGGAGCTCACCTCCCTCTTGAGTCCTTTACAATCGAACGAAGAGAAGTTGGCCAAAAGGACGTTGCGATCGACATACTATACTGCGGTGTCTGCCATTCTGATCTTCATACCGCGCGAAACGAATGGGGAAACACAAAATATCCATGTGTTCCTGGACACGAAATAGTTGGCCGAGTGAGTGCAGTTGGCAATGAAACAAAAAAATACAAGGTGGGGGATATAGTAGGTGTTGGATGCCTTGTCGACAGTTGCCGCGTCTGCCCGTCGTGTACAAATAATTTAGAGCAATATTGTCAGGGCGCAGGAGGAGCTACTGGAACTTATAATGGGCTTTTGCATGGTGAAGGACCTAATACTTATGGTGGTTATTCCCGCTCAATCGTAGTTGATGAAGATTTTGTTCTAAAGATAAGCCATCATGAAAAAGAGCTTGCCGCCGTAGCGCCTTTACTTTGCGCAGGCATTACAACCTATTCTGCTTTACGCCATTGGCATACAGGGCCGGGAAAAAAAGTTGGCATTGCTGGTATCGGCGGTCTTGGACACGTGGGAGTTAAACTTGCTCGTGCTATGGGTGCACATGTTGTTGCTTTTACAACTTCTACATCAAAGATCGATACAGCAATTAATTTGGGAGCACATGAGGTAGTGATTTCCAAAGATGAAAAACAAATGGCGCACCATGCTTCGAGCTTTGATTTCATACTCAACACAGTAGCAGCATCCCATAATTTAGATGTATATGTACAACTATTGAAGCGTGATTCTACCTTAACCTTAGTGGGTGCTCCAGCACAGCCTCACCCCTCGCCCACTGCGTTTAATTTAATTTTTGCCCGCCGCTCTATCGCAGGATCTGTTATCGGTGAAATTGCCGAAACCCAAGAAATGCTCGATTTTTGCGCTGCACACGGAATTACTGCAGACATAGAAATGATATCGATGAACTCTATCAACCAAGCATACGAAAGAATGCTCAAAGGTGATGTAAAATATCGTTTCGTCATAGACATGGCTTCGCTTTGACATCTTCTTTGCAATTTCATGCAGCGAAGAATCCAGGATACTTTCTTTGTTTGTTTTAAAATCTACTCCCAAAGTTTTTAAATTATTCTAGGAATAAACTTTCAGATTTTGGAGTAAAGGATAAAAAAATGCGAAAGAAAATAAGCTTTATTTTGGTCTTTATGTTAAGCCAGATTTCATACGCACAAAACGTAAAATATGTTTGCATCCGCTCAGGCATTGTTAATGGTCAAGAAAAAATTATTTTTCAAGTAGAAAAAAATGGCAATGCACGAGTTCTTACGAGCTTTACGTACAAAAATTCTAACGGAGAATGGTTCGCTGAAAAAGATAGTCTAACTGCAACAGATTTAGGACCTAATGAACTAGGCATCAGTTATAGATTAGAAGGTGGGCTAAGAGATAGTTTAATTTTAAAAGAAGAAAATTCAACTACTGTACTTTACCGACAACCTGATACCCAGGACCGCAGGCGAGTATTAGAGACAATTATTTTTGAATGCCGCTCCCTGGCCTGGTAAAAATCAAAGCACAAAAAATATCTTTTCAAAAAATTCTCTTGGCATAAAAAATAAATGTGTACTGTTTAACCAGGCATTTAGCAGGCTCTAAAAAAGGAACTTGAGAAATGAAAATTTGGCTTAAATATTTTTATACCCTGATAATTTTTTTTGTTATTTTTATATCGCCAAAAATTTTCTCCAATTGATTATACCAAACTTATTGGCGGAACCAAAAAAGAGAATGCCAAACATAATCTCAAGCCATTCACAAATAATTATTTAAACTGTTCACTAATCTAATAGTTTTTAATCTTCATGTCTCTGATGCTATCTCACTATTGACTTTTTTTGAAGGAAGCGCCAATTCATCTTTCCCATTTAAATTGTCTCTCTTCCTTTTTTCACGCCTTTTCTGGGCAGTTGCTGCATTATATTTATCGGTATAAATCTTGCATGCAGCGAGCTTAATTTTTGCAAGTTTTTCTTCTATTTCAGCATCATTATTTATCTTTATTACCCTACTCATAGCGTCTCTAAAGTTATGCCAGTTTTTTTCTTCATAGTTACTTACTTCTTTTTTTGCATCGCAAATTATATCCCATTTTTCTTTTATTATGGTAGCCACATTTTTCCAATATTTATTACTTTTTCTATCCACCGTTGAGTGAGAATAATTATACATATTACATTCATTTTTAAAATGATTTTTTAACGCATCTAACAATCTATTTTCTTTATAATAAAAATTTATTCTCGTTCTTCTCTTGAGTTCTAATAAATCATTATTCCATGAAAAAGGAGTACGAGGTATTCTTATCAGCTGGCATGTGTTGAGCATTTGTTGAATAAATAAATTTATTTCAGGAGAAATTTTTTTCTTTTCGGCGATGCGTTTAAGCGCTGACTCCAATCCCTTGTAGTTTTTACTCCCTTCGGGATCCCAACGCTCTTTAAGTTTCTCGGCGCCTTCTTTCAAGAAGTTAAGCTTTTCATCGTCTGTGGAACAAAAATTAGTTAAGTCTATAATGCCAGGGTTTTCTCCATAAAAATCTAAAAACTCTTTATAAAAATTAAATGGTTCACCATTTTTTCCAAAGGCTATTATCGTTTCACTATCCTCATCATAAAAAAGCGTTTTACTTACTGTGATTAATTTTGCCAAATAAGGACCATATTTTTGATCATTTTTAAACGGAAGATTACGGAGAGTTTGGTTAAATTTTTTATTACTTTTTAAAGAACCCCAACGTTCTTTTAGGGCTTTTGTAATTTCTATCCATTTTTCATCTGTAATATTTGTGTGGTCATTACAATTAAAATCATCAAAAACTACTTTAAATGACTGCATAAAATCATCACTGATGTTTAAATGATTAGCTTGTCCTGACAGTATTTTTTGTGTTTTATTAGTATCAGTATCCCTACTTAAATTAATAGATTGATAGTCTTGATAAAAATGGGGATAACTTTTATGCAAATCTTTCTCATCATCAAAAACAACTGTAGGCGCAGAAGAGAGAAGACTAATGAGCTGAGAGATTTGAACATCATGAGCTTCTGAAAGCTTGTTTGTTTGAGTTGTATCCTCATAGTTTAAAATCTCACAAAATACATAATTCAAAAATAAAATATGCTTTCCTTTAAGGTTTGTTTCCTGGGAAGATGCAAAGCATACATCGTTTTTTTTGAAAGACTCCACTAAAGACTCCACTGAGGATGTACAAAACTTTTGCACATATAAAATTTTCTTTTTAATCATAAGATATGTTGAAAAATTATTTTTGATACTTTTTAAAGAACTTTCATCATTTATTATATTGTTATTTCCATCATCAATATCTTTAACATCAGAAGTTCTGTAAAATTCTAACTCGCCTATAGATAGTAAAAAATTTGGTAAATTAAATACTTCTTGTTGTGAATTTTTATATTGTTTGTTTTCGATATTATTTTCCAGGTTTCCTGCATAAGAAAAAATAGATGCAAGAGTCATAGAAAAAAAATATATCCTTATCATTATTTCGATACTCCTATATTTTAAGGCTAAGTAACATAAAAGGAAAATCTCTACATCCAGAGCCAAGATCTTGATTAAAGATACAAATTAGCCTCTATAGAAAAAGAACTATTTTTTTTACCTCAGAATATGAAAGCCATTTAGTGAAAATTAGCTATTTTATACTCTTAATAAAAACTTGGCTCCCAATCATCAAGCTCTTCTAAGTTTCTTCTTACCTTTTCTTTGAACTGTTCGCTGCTTTCTTTCCAGATTTGTTGTAACTGGTCCCCTAAACCTGAATAAGCAATAGAATCTCTCTGATAAAATAAAGAAATGAACGCATCAACAAGCATTTCCCCAGATTCGTTATTGAACATGGACAATCTACCATAAATAGTCTTAGGAAAATCAATACGCTGCTCGTCATCGCTAATTTCAAAAAAGCTATAGTTTCTGACAAGAGAACAAAGTCTCCCACCAAATTCTTTGAGAAAATATAAAGGAGCAGTAAAACCATTTTTAAGTGATTCATTAAGCAAAGAATCGGCAAAAGTTAATGTTGCATCTATTGGGGAAAAGTCTTTATTAGCATTCATAATCAAAACATTTTGAATATTTTGTATTTTATTAAATTGAATTTTCCAGAGCTCAAAAGCTTTTTCCCAGTTTATTTTTGCCATTTTTTCAAAGTGAGTCAAAAGCCAATCACTACTAAACTCATAACCTGATATAAAATAATTATTAAATAAATACTCAAGAGCTAAAATAAAATCTGCATTGTTTGCTTGGCTGAGAAATTGCTCATAGCGAGAATCACTTAAATTTTCATTGTCATCAATATATCGAATAAGCTCAGCCAGCATTCCTGGAAGATCAGGTCCTTGAGGTTGCACCGCCATGCTTGGCTTTATTACAAGTGCTGAGGCAATATTTTTGTGAGGAGTCTCACCACAAATAGAATAAAAAGAAAAACATGTAATAAAAAATATTAATTTTTTCATAATTGTGCCTAAAAAATATAATTAATTAAGCACTGATTACAATACCCATAAAAGCTGTCAACTCTTTAACTAGATTCCACTTGATATAAAGTGATGTTAGCCTCAATAAAAAAGATGCTGCAGATAAAATTGATGAGCTACCAGCATCAAACTACAAAAATCATTATCCCAAAAATTTAATGCCAGATTTTTATCTGGCATGACTGCTTTGGGTCCAGATTTAGTTCTTTACCCAAAAAACCCAGTCTTAAAATAATAAACCTCTTGCATTTGCTAGTTGGAGACTAAAGTAAAAAATTCTATTTGTTCTTGAATAGAGAGCTCTTCTATTGCTTTGTTCTCGCGTTGCAGTTTTAATGTCTTTTTAATTTTATTTTGCTCCAAGCAAAGTTCCTCATCTCTTTTCGTACCACCACAGCCCTCGAACCTTAGGTCGATCAAAGCTTTGTAAAGATTAATATGTTTTGCAATCAGGCCTTTAATTTGCTCGACCGTTAATGCTTTTGTATCAGTGGGGGTAGTGCTTTCTATATCAGCAGCAAAGACAATGAGCGAGAACACAACAGAAAAAAGAGCGAAAAATAATTTCATATCACATCCTTTTAGTATGTATGACTGGAGCCTATGCATAACTAAATAGTAGTTACAATAGAGCGGCGTTCTTCTCAGTATTTTTGCAGATTATCAGTCACTATTCTTGCAGTAATTCTTCTTTATCAAGCAAGATTTGTATCAACTCTATGTGGAGCTTATCTTGAGTAAAACTACGAAGAACTAGAAGCTGATTAAAATTTAGAAATGAACAGGAATATATCGTGCGTCTATAACTCACCATATTCCAATAAAGTTAGAAAATAATTAATGTGGCAGCCCCCTTCTTAATGGGGGCGTAAGCCCAACCTGAAAGAGGCAGTTCTAAGCAATAAGCAAAGAGAGCTTTAAAGTGCTATAGGTTCAAAAACCTAGTTTTATAAGCTAACGCGCTATTCATTGAGAAGATAATTTATATTCATTTTATCAACAGGTTTAACCTTCCCACTTTCCAATTGCTCAAGAGTCAAGCTTACCTCCTTTATTTCTTCTTGCTTATCTTGCTCATCATTGACACTATTTTTGTCATCAACTTGCACAACTACTGCATTATTGTTGTTATTGTTGTTATTGTTGTTATTGTGATTTTTTGGTGAAAATATTGTATAATCCAAATTAGCTCTGGTAAAATCAAGCATTATCATCTTGTCAAGTCCACCTTTCTTAAGCCATTCTTTGAATTTTTCTCCATTTTTACCCCTCTTTTTTGAAAATGACTAGAGTTCGCTCTTTGGTACACAACTTTGATATTTCTGATTAGGATTTTCTATAATATCTTTTCTTACGCTTTGAAGCTCTGCAATTTTCTTCAGCAACTGCGCTTTTTCATAAACACAAGTTGATTGATCTAACTGAAAATAATTAAAAGCTATTAAATAATTTTCCATATTTTTATTTCTTGATAAAGAGTACTGCAATCTAAAATTGCAAAACACATCAAACACACTTTTTAATCAAAGTAAATCAACATAATGAACAATAATTATTTAAAACAAACTAGAGGGAAGCAGATTGTATCCATCCATGAAGAGCATGCTGCCAAGACATATTTTCATTCACCTCAATATCTGGCTGAACCCCGTTTTTTTCTAAGGTAGTTCCGTCATAAAAAATAACATCTCCTATGGGACAGGTAATTTTTAAACCGCAATTCAATGAGAACGTTCGGGCAGCCAATACAGCTCCTGCTGTTGTTTGGCCAATGATTGTTGCTTTATTACTTTTTTGAAGAACATAAGCCAAAATCTCAGCAGCGCTTGAGGTTCTGCAACCAACCAACAAAGCAATTCGACCGAGATAACTTTTGAGAGAATTATCAAAAAATACTGAGAAGACATCTTCTTCTTTAACCCGCCCCATTTCTGCAAAAAAAACATAGTGATTGTTGTAATCAACTGATAAGTTATTGTCGCATGCCAATGCCACAGTCTCTCTGTCTGCTGTTACAGCAAATTTTTGTGGGTCAAAAAATAAACTAAGAATACTGTTAAGAGCTGTTCCCAAGCCACCAACATTGTTGCGCATGTCTATAATAATATTGTGTTGTTCTTTGAAGCAATGAAGTAGTGCTTGTGTTAATTCATTTTCAGAATGATTAGTAAATTTATTAAAAGCAATAAAAAATGTTTTTTTATCAGGTAAAAGATGAGCAATAGAAATATCATAACTAGATGGATTACTTTTTTCATCCCCGGGTTGTGTGTAACTGCGGGCGTCATATTTCACGTAAAGATGCGACATTTCATAGCCGTTCAATCTAAGGAAAACATTGATACGCATAGATAAATCATGAGCAGTATACGCGCCCAGCAGCCATTCAACATTTCTCTCAAGCAAGGGTAAAAGCCGCTCTTCACTAAAGGGGTTCCCCTTACAAAATGCATAAGTCTTTAAAACACTATAGATTTGCTCGATAATACCTAATCTATACGTCCTAAAATCATTGGGATTAATGTGTTCAAGTAGATAGCTCCATTCTTTAACATTCGATAAAAACAGAGCAGAAAAAATAATGGGTGTATTTTTCAATAGCTCACTTGCCTTGAACTGCCCTTCCTCCAATAGCAATTGGCAAGACATAAAAAAAACATCGCGCACGTCACGAAATTGAGGATTAGCTTTTAAAAACTCCTCTATTTTAATTTGCCGGACATTGTTATCTTGGGCTTCTGCAGTCGTCAAATAATAGTAGGAATTAAATAATGCTGCTATTTCGTTTTCCATCGACATTATGGGAGCGCACAGAAAAACTAAACAGAGCCAAACACCTTTAGAGCCCGAATTCATAACAAACCTATTTTGCTAAAAAATATTTTTCCAAAAAAATTTCTAAACATAACAAAACAGCTATCAACTTCAACATCGTAAACAAATCATCTCAAACCATCAAATAAAACCAAATAATCACAATAAATAAAAACCAATTATACAATCCAACAAAAAATATTTTTATTAAAAAATAATCCCCATATAACTCCAATACAAAATAATTTTAGCGATTTCAGTCTTATTTACAGCACTTAAAATAAGCCAAGCACCATACTCACTGTTCTGATGGTAGTGTCGCTCATTCCTCCATAGGAGACTTATAAAAAATGAGCTATAATCCAAGCTTAAGCTCAAGTAGAAATATTTTTATCGAGAAGTTGATAAATCCGGCCAAAGCATTGATTTTCTTCTCACCGCCAAAGGTGATAAAAGTGCAGCCAGGAGATCTTTAGCCAAAGCTATTAAAAACTATATGGTATTGCCCACAAGATAAAAGCGGTGCAAATCGAGCTGCCATCAAATCATATAATAAGGATCACAAAACAAAAATCGAGATACGGCAGAAAAAGTATTTGAATAACGCAGAATTGTTGTATGCAATTTTTCCAAATGTGACACTACCAGAATGTTTAAAATTGCTCTTGGATCTTGAATGAAAGAAACTCTCTGCATACGTGATTTACAGTGGTTCGAGTTCAAGTACCCATACATTGAGTGATTCAGCTAATGCCTTCCAATGTCGGGTAGGCAGCCATGAGAATCTATCTGCCGAGCTAGAGGGTCTCCTTTATCTATGATACGAAGCGATATTGTTCCTTTGTCGTAATCATGTTCCAACGCGAACTTCTTATTGTAATAACGCGCAAATTCTTCGACGTAGTTGATGTCACGTTGGTAGTGCCCGAGCTCTTTTTGAGCCTCATCTTGACTGATTAGCGACGCATGTCCTGAAAGCTTCTGTGCTTTTAGTAATACAATTTTCTGCTGTTTACTAAAAATAGTCCCATAATCTTTTCGACTTTTCTCTACGTCGCCAGGCTGCCAAAGCACATGCATCGAGATTTTTGCATCGACTTTTGCAGATCCTTCTATTTCAAGCAACCCCATACGCATTCCTACAAGCTCAAAATCGGAGCTATTAGCTTTCTTTTTGTAATCGCTGTTTTCATCGAAGAACAGGTAACTATCGCCTGAAAGAACCAAATTGCTTTTTATTTTTGACTCTCCAACGACACTGACAACTGCGCCAACAGTTTCAAACTCGTCGGCCACAATACGAGCACTGTTCAGAGTAGCTGAACTGTTTCTTAAAACGCGAATTGACGGAGCTGTTATAGTTGATTCGTATAAATTAATCGAAGGACTCCACAAACGCCATAAATCGGATTTATCAACAAGGCGCCGAGGAGAATCAACAGTCAAACCGGTTTTTTTTGCGGTACTCGCCTTCCAAGCATCAGTGACCAGTACCTTTCCAGTAGATGCTATCGTCAAGTGATTCGAACGCGAAATTTCGAGCGCGTTAGTTACGAGCAATTTGCTCACGAAAACTGAAGCCCTCTGATCCTCGACGAGTTTCTTATTGGGGAAAATAATTGCACGATAAGAGGCTGTAAAAAAAATCAATTTGGCAATTCTGGTTCAATAAATGTCGCTGTGACGAAAGTATGACGTGAAAACCTTTTTGAAAGGAAATATCATGTCGTGCTTGTATGAGACCTGTTTGTCAGATTGTGCCTGGGAAGTGATTGAGCCACTTTTTCCTGCTAACGCCAAACGAGGCAGACGTCGTGTCTATAGCTTTCGGAGCATAGTTGATGCCATATTCTATGTTTTAAAGAACGGCTGTGTGTGGCGTTGTTTACCCAATGACTTTCCTCCTCACGGTATTGTCTATCACTATTTTCGCACCTGGTCTGTTTCTGGTTTGTGGGCGGTCTTAAACTGCATTCTCGTGGCAATAGTCAGAACCTGTGCTGGCAGAGATGCAAGCCCCTCACTTGTTTCCATCGACTCCCAATCACAGACAGCGGAACCAGGAGTAGATGAGCGTGGTTTGGATGGGGGAAAGAAGATTAATGGAAGAAAGCGCCACATCGTTGTTGATACGATGGGATTGATGCTCCTATGCATTTGTACCGCAGCAAATGTATCTGATAGGGTTGCCGGCGAGGAATTGGTTACTGAGCTCAATAAGCGCGAGAAGTTTCCCAGATTAGCGAAGATTCTTGGAGATAACGCATATAAGAATTTGTCTTCAGGCTTGAGAGTAGGCGTAAGCACAGAAACTGCGGAACGTTTAAAAGGGCAAAAGGGGTTTGTACCACAAATATTTCGTTGGGCCGTAGAACGAACTTTTGCTTGGCTGAATCGAAATAGGCGTCTGGTGCGTAACTATGAGAAGAATACAAAGCATCAGGAATCA
The DNA here is from genome assembly GCA_023898405.1 of Myxococcales bacterium. NCBI lineage: Bacteria > Pseudomonadati > Myxococcota > Myxococcia > Myxococcales > Myxococcales bacterium. Next base: position 2,365,822 of record CP060221.1, on the reverse strand, counting down.
ATGAACTACATCGCTAATGCAAGATTATGTATCAGACGATTGGAAAATTGGCTTACCACCTGAGATTTGATTTTTTTTACAGCCTCTAACAAACATGGATTTTGCTTTTGGCATTCACTTGATAAATATTCTTAGATTTATTCGATGTATATGTTGGAAACGTCTTAGATAATTAATAAAACTGCAAATCTATATCGAGCATCATAAATATTTTTTTAGCGAGCTGACTAAAATATTCAAACTTTTTAGTTACGATTTCCAAAATATCTCACCTAAGTGGCTTTTTTTAATGATTCTCCTAGATAAACTTAACAAAATGTTTTTTTTCTTGCTCTCCAAAAAAGCAATTTCCAGGCAAAAATGTGCCCACAATTATTTGACCAGTGCGCAGCATAATTATTTTTTTTAGGGAAATTTCATGAAAATATTATTTTTACTCATTCTTATTTTTTGTTCTAGGGTAACGAGCCAAGACTTCTTAAAATATCCCGTAGAAGATATAGATTTTAAGCTCACTAACGAGGCAGACCGCCAAAGTATGATCGAGCAAAACAAAGTGAAGACTTTTTATATCCTGTCTGCTTTACCAAGAAAAATAGATCACACGAGTCAAAGCGAAGTTAGCACATGGCTTAGAACTACCACCTATGAACGAATTAGCGACTATTTAGGATCCTATAACTACGTTTCAAGAGATATAGCCAATCAAGACAAGAACTGGGGATACACCTTTTTTAAACTATCTGCTTTTGACGTAGATATTTTAAAAAAAATCGCCCAGCTATTCGATGAGAGCAGAATCCGGCCTAAAGTTTTGGATTTAGGCTGTGGTTATGCCTTCTTGGCTCCTTTAATTTTAGCTGCTGGTGGGCATTACAAAGGCGTAGAGCACCTGAAAAATATTGCACTAGAGGCAAATAGAGAAATATGGAAACATCGTACACTTTGGACTATGGATGGCGAAGTTTCTAAAGATTTATACAAAATAAACCCCAACTCAATTCTCAGCGATAATTTACGACTAGAGGAAAATTTTTTTGACATTATTATTTGTAAAAACGTCATGCACTTTTATACACCGCATGAAAATGAAATAATTATCTCAAAAATTCACGGTTGGCTAAAAAGCCAAGGGATCGCATATATTTTAACTGACTCACCTCAAGAAAAAAAACAATTGCTAGACTTCTATGAAAATAATAAAGAATCTAACTGCACTTACCCAGGTTTTGGCATTAGAAATGAACCTACGTATTTTTGTGCTTACTGTTTTAACAATATCATCACCAGAGCATCATCCCCAAACCGATGCCCTCCAATTATCACTGAAGAAACACTCATGGTTAATATTACTGGGTCGCCAGATCTGGTACCGGCTCTTTTTACACCTGGTTTTTTACAAGAGGACGGCACGCTCACTCACAATGATATGATAACCAAATCAAAACCAATTGACATCGTCCGATCTGATACCGGAGAAGCAGGTAAGTGTGTAGTTATAACTGATTGGCATCACACCATATATAATTTGTTTACAGCAGAACAACTCGGACAATTATTTGAAAAGCATAATTTTATTACTTTGGAGCTTCTTAATATTGATTTTATGGGCCTAAAAATGCCTGACGGACCACAAAGACTTATTGATTCCAAAGCAGGTGTAGTGGTTAAAAAGCCCTGAGCCCCTTATTGCTCACGAAATTCTAAGAAACTTCAACTTGGGCTTTTTTGCTTGGCAATATCAACGCAGCCACTCTTATCAGTTATGCGGATCAAACAAGTGCACAGCTATGCTGATTTTACTAGATAAACTCAAGTTTTGAAGCAATCCTTCGCACTATTGAAATGGGCATTCTAAAAAATATTAAATGGAGAATTGTAATGAAAAAAACGTTAATGCCTGCAGTTGGGCTGTTTTTACTATTGATAAGCGGAAATACGATTTATTGACAGAAAACTTGCAACACAAACATAAATTTTATCTATCCAAAAAAAGACCTCTTTTTCTCCTTAACACCTTCCTTACCAATTCTGGCCTCGCTGTTTTTTCTAAATTTCCTATTGTAAGCAGCAAGTATACGTTTTACGAGGCAATTGCTAACTGTCTTCCTACACAATGCGCTGGTGATATGTTGGCGTCAAAGGGTGTCATAATGACGCGCTTAAATATCGATGGCGCTATTATAGACGTATATAATACGCATATGCATGCAGGTGATAAAATTGTCGAACATGAGGCTCGGCTTAAGCAAATTAAGCAATTAATCAATTTTATTAATGATAATTCTAGTCCCGACAGCTCCGTTATCCTTATGGGTGACTTTAATATGAGTCCAAAACGGGAAGGTAAAACAAGAAAGCAACTAAAACCTAGTGGTCATTATTCCGATCAGGAAGACATGATACGAAGAACCAGCGCCTTTGACCAGCTGATAAAGGGTCTAGGATTCACTGATGCAATCGATAGTATAACCGAAAATAAAAATGTCACTGCCATCTGCAAGGAGAACTATGAGAAAATAACCAGTAAAAAAGCAAAAGGAGGTACGTGCCGCCAACAACCTGATGAGATCGACCGTATTCTGTATAGACCCGGCAAGTACAAACTAAAGCTTTTAGGACTTAGAAAGGATGCAGATCGCTTTCTAAACGATAAAGGGAAGAGACTGAGCGACGGCAATCCCAATGTTGCAATTTTCCAGCTAAGTCTGCCCTAACCCCCCAGCTCCAACGAGTCAGCTTAGCATGGGCGCGTGTACCTTCAAAGCCCTAAAAGCAAAGGGAAGTACGAGTTAGAAAAGGGCCTAGGCCAGTTATCATAGGCATGACTAAGCACATTGTGGGCGTTGCAAATGCTCTGAAATTATTAAAGCACTCTTTGGATAGAGCAAACAATTGAGTACAACAAAAGATAATAACTTGAGTTTTTCTAAAAGCTCAAACCATAAAAACTATAACAATTTTAGATAAGCATTCAATTTTTGAACATACGAAGCGCACGCGATAACTAGGAAACAATTTAATGTTCATTTAAATTTGACTTACATCTAATTTCCACAAAATTCTATTCATTGCTCGAGGATCTTTCTACTCTGTGAACCCCCTTGAGTGAACCCAGCTTACGCATAACCAGATTGAGTTGAGCAAGATCATGTACTCCGCACTTAAAGGTATTAATGGCTTGCCCATCTCCCAAGCCTCTACACTTAGCCTCCGAAATATTTATATTCATGCGTGCAAACACTGCAGATAAATCTGTGAGCATTCCTTCTCGGTCATCACTTAAAACAGTTATAGAAATCGGGCGCACCAATTCCGAGTCACTCACCCAACTCACACTAATTTTACGATCAGCATCGAGTTCCATGATCTTAGGACAATTGCGTCTGTGAATGCTTACCCCGCGTCCTCTCGTAACAAAACCTATTACAGGATCACCTTTAACAGGACTACAGCATCGCGCATAATGAACTAAAACGTCATCAACTCCCTCAACTCTGATACCCCCAGAACCTCTGCGCGCTAACTTATCAAATAGCTGGCTTATACGAGAGCGTTTCTGCTCTGGTAAAATTTCACGTTTTTCTTCTTCGGGAATACACTCTTCTGCAAATGCTTTAGCTTCTAGCTTGCCATAACCAACAAGTGCCAAGGCTTCATCAAAATTTGCGCAGCGTTTATTTTTTACTGCTCTGTCTAATGCGCCAGACTTCAGCTCACGCTGGATACTGGTGCCGTAACGCCTCAGTTCACGCTCAAGCAATTCACGACCGATCTCCTTACTGCGATCACGCTCAAGCTGCCGCATCACAGCTCTGATTTTTGTACGTGCACGAGAGGTCTTTACAAACTCAAGCCAATCTTTTTTGGGCCGTTGATTTTTTTGCGTGATGATTTCGCAGCTATCACCATTTTCTAACACATATCGCAATGGCACTATGCGATTGTTTACCTTTGCACCAATACACTGCATTCCTACTGCTGAGTGAATAGCAAAAGCCATATCAACCGGAGTCGCTCCACGAGGAAGCTCAATAACATCCCCTCGCGGCGTAAAAACATAAACTTCTTCTGAAAATAAATCTACTTTTACCGATTCAAGAAACTCATTAGGATCGGTGAGATCCTTTTGCCAATTCATCAGCTGACGAAGCCATTGGAAGTTTTTTTCTGAGGCTTCGTCCACGGTCAATGGGACTCCACCGCCATGAGCCTTATACTTCCAATGAGCAGCAATACCCGACTCAGCCACTTCATGCATACGTCTTGTACGAATCTGTACTTCAATACGCTCGCCCTTGGGGCCTACCAATGTCGTATGAAGTGAACGATACCCATTGGGCTTGGGCATAGCTATATAATCTTTGAAACGCCCGGGGATTGGTCGCCACTGAGCATGAATATGACCCAATGCTTCGTAGCATTGCCCTAAAGTCTCCACCACCACTCTAAATGCGATCAGATCATGTATTTCATCGAACGACAGGCCCTTATCACTCATTTTTCTAAAAACAGACCATAAATGTTTCGGGCGCCCTTCCACTTCAAAATTTTTCATTCCTGCATCATTGAGCGTCTTTTCAAGTTCTCTTGAGACATCCTCTATGAAACGGGCTCGCTCATTTTTTGTCTTACCGATCTTTTCTCTTAAATTTCTATAATCCCAAGGCTTGATGTATTTAAAACTTAAATCCTCAAGCTCTGCTTTAAGCCATGCGATCCCTAAACGGTTAGCAAGCGGAGCATATATTTCAATGGTTTCTGTTGCGATCCTTTCTTGCTTTTCAGGGATCATGTATTGCAGCGTACGCATATTATGAAGGCGATCTGCTAACTTCACCAACAATACGCGGATATCGCGAGACATGGCCACAAGCATTTTACGAAAGTTCTCGGCCTGCTTTTCTTCACTGCTATAGAATTTTATCTGGGAAAGTTTAGTAACACCATCCACCAAATAGGCAATATCATGGCCAAAAACTTCCTCGATTTCATCCTGAGTCGCAGCGGTATCCTCTACTGTATCGTGGAGCAAACCTGTACAAATACTCGCTTCATCGAGCTTAAGTTCAGCTAAAATCTTAGCTACCTCTAAAGGATGTGATAAATAAGGCTCTCCGCTTTTTCTCACTTGTCCTTCATGATATTTGGCAGAACAAACATAAGCCTTGCGAATCAGATCCAAATCGGGCTGCGGATGATAGGTTTTCACGAGATCTAAAATATCACTAAGTTTCAACATTTTTCTGCCACAAACCTCTTGATATCAAACAAATAAAAGCGGCAATAAATCTAAATTATTAAGAAACATTTTCGAAATGTGCCGCATTGTTCAATACTTGCAAATAAGGTCCCCCATCAATAGCTTACTTTTTTAAGAAATAGGACACATTCATGCAAACTCCCAAACCAGCCTCAACACTCGTCTGCTGTAGCATAACCACGGATTGGCCACATAAAATCCTTCTACTAAAAAGAAATGAGCGATCAGCCTTTTTACCAGGGGCCTACGTTTTCCCAGGTGGTCGTTTGGATAAAAATGACCAAAAATTAGCTCGTTGGCTAGAAAGCGATAAGGATGGCTTAGATCGCATCGCACAATTTTTCCCCGCTCAGCACCCAGTTTTGGAACATCTAGCCTGCGCTATGAGAGAAACCCTTGAAGAATCCGCAATCAGTGTGGCTAAAGCCACACTCAATGGTCAGGATTTTTTTCTTAAACCCTATGAGCTTAAAGATCTTCTGAGCAATATTGAGGTTCCTTACCAAGCTAGACTTGATCATATTTGGCCCATTTCATGGTGGATTACGCCCTCAGGTGAAAGCAGACGTTTTGATACTAATTTTTTTCTTGCGCTCTTACCTCAAGAACAAAGTGCTCATTGCCAAGGTGAGACTAAAAACCCCCTTTGGCTCTCTCCCAATGAAGCGCTCAACAGCTATGAACAGCATAAGCTCTTCCTTGCTCCCCCTACCCGATCCGTCTTAGAAAGAATGAACTCTTCTAAAAATATTGAGGAATTTATTTCTTATATTGATTCACCGCTTTTTCCTATCGAACCCTATTTTATCGATCAAAAAGATAAAAAAATCTTGGTGTTACCTGGTGATGAAATGCATCATTACAAAAAAAAATCTCGATTTATCATGAAAACACGCTACCAATTCCCATAATACTCTTGCGTAGTTAAGCCTGTTTTTTTCAGGTTTTTCCAAAGAAATTCTAATGCTAGCTCCTTTGACAAATATTTATTTTTCGTTATTGAAGATTCCGATTCGATTTTTTTAGGCTCTATCAAAGAGCGAAAAGGTTTTATATGGCGAACCACGCATCAGCATTAAAAAGACATAGGCAATCCCTAAAGAGGAATGCACGTAACCGTTCCGCACGAGCTGCGCTTGCAACACAACTCAAAAAAGCTCGTCAAGAAATTTCCAACAAAACAGCTAAAGTAAATGAAGGCGAAATTCAAAAAGCCGTCAGTAGCTTGGCAGTTGCTGTACGCAAAGGTATTTTGCATAAAAAGGCAGCAGCACGAAGAACTTCTCGTTTGATGCGTCAAGCTAATGCCTGCGCCGCATAACTGAGAGTTTATTAAAGACAATAAAGGAAAGACCCATACTCCTGGGTCTTTTTTTTATCGAGCCTTTGGTTTGCAAAAAATGTGAGTTTTTCAATTCCCAAAGATGTTTCGAACATAATCCTTTTCTGGCACTTTTGCCTCTTGCGCTTGCGTTGGTTTTATTCTCTGTTCCTCTATCAAACTTAAACGATAATTCCCCGTAGTGCTGTGGACTATATCGTATACGGATATGTTCACTGGTTCATTGGATACAGGCTCATAGAAAACTCCTTGAGGAGAGATTTTGTTGAGCGCCATAAATTGAGCAGGAGCCTTTAATGGTGAAAGATTGTACTCAAAATTCCACACGAGGTTGGGTATAGTCGTGTATGCGTCGATGGCGATAATGCTATCAAGATAAGGTAGCTCGAGCTTACCATCTTGTGGCTTTTTCAATATGTGAACCTTTGTTTTAGTCTGGTACTTTGCGCTAAGAGCAGCAATCACCCCTTTGAATTCATCAATAGCAGCATGCACTTCATCAAACATCTTGCTAAAAGTGCGAGGGTGTTTTTTTATGTAATCCCAAACAATATGATCCAACAAATAATTCTTCCAGCCATCGGGAATTTTTTCTGGATTTTTGGCTAAGTCCAAAGCCTTGGTTTTATAATTTTCTTCTCCATAAAAAAGGTAGACATAATCATAGAGATAAATATTTAAATTCTTTCCCTCTTTAATGAGATTGGCAAAAACCGCAAGTTCGCTCAACAACTGCCCTGAACCAAAGGCCAAAATATCTACAGTGCTTTTATGCGCGGTTTTTTTGAGCACATGCTCCACTATTTTTTTATCAAAAAGATAGCGAGCACTTTTATCAGGCTTTTCATAAAAATCACGATAAAAAGCCTTCATACAATTGCATTCTTTTAAATTTTTTCCATTTATTTTTTCTATTTCTTTAGCCATGACAGCATAGATGTCATTTCTTTCAAGCTCACTAAATTTTTTCTCACTTATTTTAGGAATGTGCGCACAGGAAAAAACAAAAAATAAAAATATTAATACAAATAAATTTTTCATCCGACGGACCTAAAAAGATTCAAAAATCTTAGTCTGTAAAACGTGCTTATATTTTTCGTCATGAGTGGAATGAAGAAAAACTCTATCGGAATCAAGTTCCAGAGTTTCAACAAGTTTTTTTACAATGGGCTTGCGAGCTGAAAGCGAGACTTTGTCGCACTTGGTCAGGATAAAAAACAAATCAATTCCTCTATTTTTAGCAATTTTTACAATATGTTTCTCTCGCTCATCCGGATCTCGGCGAATATCCAACAGTAAAAAAATTTGCTTTAGAGAATGGCGTTTTTCCAAGTAGGAAAAAATTAAATCTTCACACTCTTGAGCTTCCTTTTTGGACATGCTGGCAAAACCAAATCCTGGCAGATCTACCAAAGTAATATTTTTTTGTTGAGTGTCATCGCTCATCACCATTTGATATACCACCGCATGGCGTGTGCGCCCTGGCAATTTTGATGTTCTGGCCAAATCTTTCTTTTGACACACAGCATTAATCAAGGAAGATTTTCCTGAATTGGAACGTCCGATGAAAGCTATCTCGCCCCCCAATTCACGCATTATCGCAAGTTTAGGCACCGAATACAAAAAATGACTGTCTAAAACTTTAATTTCCATCAATGCCTCAAAAATAATTTATACCTTTGAAAAATCTCACAATATTAACCATTGCCATAGGTGTGAAGTCCATCGGAAAATAAACCTAAGTTTACCCCCAAAAATCCAATGATAATGACAAAAAAACCTAAAACCCCCAGAACTGAACTAAAAGGGCCAAAAAGCCCGGCAGTTCTGCGTGCATGCAAATAGATAGCATAAATAAGCCAAATTGCTAAGGCCCCCGTCTCCTTGGGATCCCATGCCCAGTATCGGCCCCAAGCGTAATGTGCCCACAATGCTCCGGTAATCAAAACGATCGACATGAGAAAAAACGACAGCGAAATCGCTTTGTATGCTGCACCCTCAAGCTTTTCTACCGCCGCCAATTTATTGGTAATTTTTTCACTGTACAGCAAAAAATAGGCAATAAAGCATTCCAACAACAACACCAACACTAATAATGAAAAACTCCACACATGAGATTTAAAACTGATAAACCATGGGCCGGCTGGTGATAAATGATGAGAGAGCGAATCTTCTAAAACAATAGTGGTGCGACGCATGTCATGAAAAATCATGTTTCCAAACACGGCAACAGTGCTCAAGAGGCTTAATAAAAAAATTGAATTAACTTGTTTTTTGGAGGGTGATAGCAATAAAGACGCTGCACCAAAGACATGAACAAGCACAGCAAAAATAATTAACCAGCCAGCGTTTGGCATAGGTGTTAAATAGGCAGCAGAATTATTTGCCAAGTCAAAAACATTGACGATGCTGTCGCCTGCATGAGCCAGAAGTTTTACGAAATAAGACTGCTCTGTTAAAAGATGCCCTCCTCCACCCAAACAAAACAAAAGCACAGCCATGAGCAGCATGCTAAAAGCTGCAAACTTTTTGCGAGGCACACGCTTTTCATCTTTCATAAGAGCAAACAGACTGATAAATGCTGCAATAGAGCCTGCAGCATAAGCTACCGATGCGGAAATCACATGGATCATTATCCACCAGCTTTTCAAGGCAGGAACTAAGGGTTTGATAGAGGCATCGGTAAGCGCTGCGATACCAAGTGTCATTAGGGCCAAAATAATTCCTGTCTGACGCAACCAAGCAAACTGCCATTTGATCTCTGCAAACAAAGTCACCATCACGATGCCCCAGCTCATATAGATCATGATTTCATAAAGATTCGACCACGGCGGATGCTGGGTAAAAACCACAAACCACGACCAACCACTTAATTTTTGCCCAATAGCAAGCTCTGTAGCATTAACTTCAAGGTGGCCAGCCTCAATCCAGCGTAGCAACATTCCACCTGTCTGAATTAAAAATGAACAGGCAACTACTATGAGGCCAGTTTTTATAATTAATTTCCGAGCTTTTACGAGGTGCACAGCAAAAAGCGCAAGGCTTGCTACATAACCACCAGTAGAAAGATTATACAAAGTGGTGCTATCCATATTGTTTACCCTTATTCAAAGTTTTGATCCGTTTTAGATAATCTTCTTCTACAGCTGTTAGGTGCCTAAATCCTTGAGCGGCTACTATCACCTGGTATCCCGAATCTTTTGCATCTATACGTGCAAAAAATCGCACTGGGCTTACAAAAAAACACAAATAAAGACCAAGCAATAAAATCACAAAACCACCAAAGATAAGAGCAATGCCTGGCACATTGCCAATGCTCAACCCCGTTGCGTACTGCTGATCTGCTCCCAAGAAATTGACAAAATATATATCATTGCGAACCACGCGATCAAAATCAGGATAGCGTCTAAAAATATGAAAATAAGTTGCACTATCGTCAGGACTTTTCTGCTGCAGCCGTAGTGCTTGACCGAGACCAGCAAAATCCTCATAAATTTTTTCAGGGATTATTTTATCACCATTGGGCAAGCTCAGGGCCTCACCCAAACGCAGATTTACTCGCTTTTTGTAATGATGTTGATCGGCAACTTCTATCTCGACTTTTTTTTCAGATACTATCGGTTTAAAACTTGATTGATAAAATGTGTAGCCCTGAAAACTCAGTGGCTCATTTACCCTTACAGTTTTTTGAATAACTCGATCTAAATCTTCATTATCAATAAATAAATCAGATTCATATTCCATGGGGCTATTATCAACAAAAGTTTGCAGGCGAAAATCATTACAGCCAATATAAAAACCTAAATCGTGCGTATAGCTTACACCACCCGCACCTTTAGCCGTGATAAAGCGAGTTTTTTTGCCTTCTTCGATCAAAACATGTCCATCAACCCCATTTTGAGTGGCATAAATTGACGAAAACATGATTATTAACAAAGCGATGTGAACAATGTAAACCCCAAAACGTCCTACCACTTTGGAATCAAAAAAATAAAATTCACTGCCGTTAATGGTGCCGATAGGCTGCTTCAGAGACTTATGAAAAGAGCGCACACGTGCCTGTGCTTCACTCAGTGAGGAAAACTGCAAATGAGCTTTGAGCTTTAGTCCGCTTAAACGCCTATCAGTAAGAAATGGTCTGGGCCTTATTGCATCAAAATAAATTCTAGGCAGCCGTTCTATAGAGCAAGCAATTAAGTTCGCTGCCAGCAACAATAAAGCGCAAGAAAACCACCATGAATGAAAGGTATCGTAAAGTTCAAAAAAACTTAAAAACCATGATGTAAAACCTGTAGCTGAATGATTCTGATAAAACTCTTCATAACTTATGGTTTGATCAAAAAACATGCCAAGCACTGCGCCTAAAGAAATGAACACAAGCAATACAAAGGTAAGCTTTAGAGAAATAAATAACCGCCACAGTGCATCAATAATTTTTCGCGAACGGCTGTTCACTAAGCGCTCCTCATTTAATGAAGTACGCCTGGCAACATAAGTTTCACTCGTGAAAATGACAATGCAGGTACTTTTAACTCGTGCATTCATTTTATGTGTGATGCTATCAAAAAGAAAAGCTATCACACTCATCGCTATTCACATCTATTAGAGACTATTTTGAACACAGTTAAAAACTAACTAGATCTGCTTTGGCGTTTAAAAGTCATCAGGTTTTTAGCTGGAACCCAGTTGCACGATATCTAAATTTCAATGGTTTCTAAAACCCACAAAAAAGTTTCTTAGTTTACTCAAACATGAGAACTAGTTCGATAAGCGCCCTAATTCACTTAATAATTTTTTATTGTTTTCAATTAAGAGTTTTTCTTCTCTTTCAAATTCTTTCAAATCGGATAGCGGAAGATGAAAGTGTTCATCTCTTACCATTTTTAAAACTCTTCTCGTAAGCATGAGCCTTGATTTATTTTTATCTAATAACATCTTTAATTTTTCTCTTTCGTCGACTTTATCAAATAAATTTTCACTTTTGTCACCTAATTCAGCTTTTAGCTCAATTATTTTGTCCTTGACTTCACGAGCTTTAAGCGCATCTTGCTTGATTTTTTTAAAAACATGAGCAGATTCTTTGGCATATTTACCCATCATATGCTGCAAAGGATTTTTGACAAAGCCTGAATATGGTATGTAGATTGGGGTTCCAATGTCTGCTCCCCCAAGCAGAGTTTTGCTCGGCATATCAGGAACAGGGTCTCCTTCATTTACTATACGAATAATATTGTGGGCCCCAGCTAAAGCTTGTTCTACTATTCTTGACGATTGAGCATCATAGACTCGAGGAGCACCAAAAGTTATGGTTTCGATCAACACTTGGGAATCATCAAAAAATTTCCCAACACCAATTAAAAGTCTGGGTAAATCGTTCGCCAAAATAAGAGCCAATGCTCCTCCTAATGAATGTCCCGTAGTAGTTATTCGAAGTGGCAACGTACTATCAGCGGGAACGGTATAACGATTTATAAAAAAATCATCAAACTTGTATAGGAATGCCGAACTAAGCCCCTCAATATATGCGCGGGCAAAGCCTTCATGGATATTCAGACTTGACCCATCGATAGCTTTGAGTGACTCACTTGGATCTAAACCACTATAGTTTTTAAAGGAAATATTTTTTAACCAATCCGCCATCGTAACTGTCCCCTTAAACACAACGATGAGGTGGTTTATTGATTCATTGTAAAGAAAAATTGCTGACAGTTCTTTGGAATTTTTTCCAAAATTTCTTTCCAGTGTGCTCAACAATTCATATTCTTTGTAGTTATCATCTTTTAATTTCAACTCTAACTCTCTAACAACATCATCAAATTCTTTATATTTTTTAACGTAAATTAAGTCAGAAAGATCAGCATAAAATTGCACCTGTTTATAATCTAATCGAGTAAAAAAGCTGTTTTCCCCCTTAGAGATACGGTAATGATTATTAAAACCGCTATATTTATCATTAATCAATGAATCTATTTTACTATATTCAGACTTATAAGCTGCAAGTTCTTTTTTTGCCTTAGATTTTGTTTCATTAAAATTCGAATATTGCTCGCTATTTACTCTATTTTTTGGTGTTAAATTTTTATTATTTTCCTCTGACGAACATGCCAAAACAAATAACAAGCATACAGCAAAAACAAAACAGCTAAACCTGAGCAAATTTAACATCAACTTAACCCAATCAAGAGACAAAAAAAGCAATATGATTCCACAATTGTAACATTTTAATCACATAATATTAAAAAATAAATATAATCTCATCAAATAGAAGCACAAATCATTCAAAAGTAGATCTTATCAATCAACCACACCAATTGAGTTTGATGCATCTCTCTGAATGGATGGCAGCCACAATTACACTATCAATGGTTTTACTTTTTATCGCATCTTTACAAATTACTTAGCTTAGTTAGACTTTGCGGCTTGCAATAATCGATGCCATAGCGGCAGCAATATTTTTGAGGAACATTCACATGATGATTATCGGTCTCACCGGTAGCTTTGCCAGCGGGAAAAGTACGGTTGCCGAGTTTCTGATCAAAGCACACGTGCCGGTAATTGATGCTGACGAGCTTGCACGCAGCGTATGTTCTCCTGGCTCTATGTGCCTAAAGAAAATCGTAAGTACATTTGGACCCAACATACTCAACGCCAATTTATCCCTCAATCGCAAAGCGCTCGCCTCTATTGTGTTTAACGACCAAGAGCAGCTCGAAAAATTAGAAGCGATTGTACACCCGGCTGTTCACCAATTGTTTCTTGAAGAACTTAAAAAACATAAAGCTCACAAAGAAAGCGTGGTAGTCTACATGGCTCCCCTGCTTTTTGAAAAAAATCTTGAGTTGCATTTCGATAAAATAATTCTCATAACGGCTCCCCAGCAAAAAATGATTAAAAGAGCTATGGTGCGTGACGATATTAGTTATGAAGAAGCAAAAAGACGCTTGGAAAGACAAATGCCTAATTCAGAAAAAATAATGAAGGCTGACGAAATTATTGATAATAGCGGAACCAAAGACGATCTCTATTTAAAGATAAAAAATATTTGGAAAAAAATATGCAACCAAGATCTTGATGAAAAATAATCTGTTAGGATTATGTTTTGCTTAATAAAATACAAAATTTTGAGTTTAAAAATAAGCAAACCATCTTAAAAGATTTCATTTTATAAACAGTTAAAAAGCCTGATTCTACGGGATAATTCAAGCTTTTTTACCAGGAATGCAAGCCTAGCTTTTATTCTTATAACTCTGCTTTGATACTTTTTTTGAACACTTTTAGATAAACTAGTTGGGCGCAGAAAAAATTTTGTTCAAAATTTTTCTAAGCTTGCTATCCAGGCGCATTAAAGAGGTACACCAGTGATTCATTATTTACCACTTGAAGAACTACGTTGGCGCTTTTCAGATTTTGCTGGGGCTCGGCACATTCTTGAACAGCGTCGAAGCAAAAAAACTGGGCGTATTGGTGCTGTGGCACAAGATCGTGCAATGTCTGCCTTGGAACTTGGCCTTGGCATCAAACAGCGCGGCTACAATATTTTTGTGGTGGGAGCTTCAGGTACAGGGCGCACTTCAACAATTGAAAGGCTGCTGAGCGATAGATCTAAAAAAGAAATTACCCCGCAAGATGTGGTACTTCTCTATAATTTCACAGACAAAGATCGGCCACTTTCTGTTTTGCTCCCTCCATCTCTAGGGCCTAAACTCAAAAAAAGTTACGAAACATTAATTGAGAAAGTTATCATTCATCTAGAAAAAGCATTTGAAGCTGACAGCTATCTGTTATCTCGGCAGGTTATTCAAGATGAGTGCAGAGAAAGAACAGACCTTGCACTTAGAGAAATAGAAGAAGAAGCTTCACAAAATTCTTTTGTGCTCTCTCATAGCGGCGCAGCCATTACCCTGACCCCCGCCAATAAAAAGGGTGATGCTCTGACTGAGGATGAATTTGATAAACTCAGCAACAAAGAAAAACAAAAATTAGAAATGTCAGCCGAAAAATTAGAAGCCAAATTGGAAGAATCCATGCGCAAAGTACGATTGGCTGAAAAAGAAGGCGAGGATGCCTATGAGGAACTAGAAAGAGAAACTGCAAGGCAAGCTATCGAGGGTATTTTTGAAACTACACGATCAACCTGGAAAGCACACAAACGGATTGTAAATCATCTGAACCTGATAGAAGACGATATACTGAATCGAATCCGTCGATTTATTCATGAAGATAAAAACCTGCAGCCTGAAAATCACGAAGGAATTTCTGCAGGGCAACTTAGGAAAAAAAATCTTGATGAAGATGATGACAATGAATACGATGAGCCACTTTGGCTGCGTTATCGGGTCAATGTGCTTGTATCTCATGCAAAAGATGCTGGGGCTCCAGTCGTTTTCGAAACTCATCCTACAGCTTCAAACATCATTGGCCGCATCGAGCAAAGAATTCGTGCTGGCGAAACCATCACAGACTACACACGTATCAGAGCCGGCGCACTTTACCGAGCCAATGGAGGATTTCTTATTCTTGAGGCCCAAGAACTGTTACGAGATCCTGGAGCCTGGGAAGGCCTCAAAAGAGCACTTAAAAATCGTGAAATTGAACTTGATGATCCTGGTGAGCCTGGTCGAATGGTCTCTCTTGCATCCTTGCGTCCCGAGCCAGTTCCCTTGCACCTCAAAATTATTTTGATTGGTACCCCAGAAATATATTACGCCCTTGCTCGTAATGATCCTGATTTTCAAGTTCTATTCAAGGTTAAGGCCGATTTTGATTTGGAAGTTGATCGTTCCAAAGATAATCTCGAGCGCTATATTTCATTCATCAATGCACTCTGCAGCGAGGAGTCCTTACTCAAACTCAGTCCAGAGGGCGCAGGAAGTGTTATGGAGCATGCCATACGTCTCTCAGGAAATAAAAACAAAATTACATGTCGACTAGGGGAAATTGCTGATTTACTGAGAGAATCAAATTTTTGGGCCCGTAAAGACAAGTCTAAAAAAATTGAACCCCAACATATTCAGAACGCATTAAGAGCTCGATGTGAACGAGAAGGTTTTGTAGAAACGCAAATTCTCGATGAAGTTAAAAATGGCAAACTTATGATCCAAACTTCGGGGAGCGTTGTTGGTCAAGCTAATGCTCTTACCGTAGTTGAAGTCGGTACCTATGAATTTGGCATTCCTCTGAGGGTTACGTGCCAGACTGGTTGCGGCAAAGGTGAAATTATTGATATTGAGCGAGAAGCAGAACAAGGAGGTACCTTTCACTCCAAAGGCCGTCTCATTATTCGAGGCTTACTTGCAAGCCTTTTTGGTCGTTCGCTACCTTTCGCCTTTTCAGCAACCCTTTGTATGGAACAAACCTATAGTGACGTGGATGGAGACTCTGCCTCAATGGCAGAGGCATGCACCCTACTCTCTGCCCTATCGCAAATCCCTATAGAACAGCGTTTTGCTATGACGGGTGCTATCGATCAGATGGGCCATGTTCAAGCTGTCGGAGGAGTCAATCAAAAGATAGAAGGCTTCTTTAAAGTATGCCAAGAAAAACAAAGCCAAGAGATTCATGGTGTAATTATTCCTTCTCAAAATGTCTCGGATTTGATGGTAAGCGATGAAATTCTAAAAAGTGCTAAGGCCGGCAAATTTAATATTATAGCCGTTGATACCGTATCTGATGCTATGGAAGCTTTAACAGGAATCGCATGGGATGGTAGTCCACAATCCATTAAGGCTCGAACATTGGAAACACTCAAACACTTTAATTACATGCGCGAACGGCATCGCTCAAATAAGTCTGAGCATGATTTAGCCGTCCCTTCAAAGAAAGAAAAAATAACAAATTCAGAAATGTTGTGATTCTACAGTGCCCATAAAAACCCTTTTTTCTTTATTGCAGTTATTTATTTAAAATCACTGGAGTAATTTTAAACAAAAAGGGTTTTATTTTTTATCTTTTAAAACCAGTGTAAGTTCATATTTTTAGAATTATCACAATAAAATTGGTATCATAAGACAGTCACATAAAACATAAAGAGCAAATCGTGATGCGTTTTTTGGTAGCACTATTTTTATTATCGATTACTTTTGCCTCTGCACTTAACGCAAAGAAATCAGATGAAGGTGAATCTGCTCAGGTTTGCGGCTGCGGCAACGGAATTCAAGAAGTATTGCCCTACAACTTTATGAACCCTAATTGCCCATACAAACTCTATGCAACAAATACTATTAACCCACTGAGTCAAAGTCACCTCTTTGCTGTCAATACTTACGATGGGCAAATGATCGATATTGGAGCTATAGCAGAAACAGGTACCGCTATGCCTATTCTAAGGGTTACAAGTCTCGATTTTTCTCCTGAAGGCGTGCTCTATGCTCTCGGTACTGGTACACAAAATCCCTACAATAACAAAAGTATTCTAATGACCATCGATTGCCAAACTGCGCAAGCCACCGTGATTGGACAAACTGGAGTGGCTTTAGCAACAGGCACCGCTCTGACTGATATGAGCTTTAATCAATACGGGCAATTATTCGTTTATAAAAAACAAAGTCCACAAAACAGTGTTAACGAAGACAGGCTCGGTACAATAAATGTCAGCACTGGCGCTTATACCGAAGTTGGTGATCCCAATTTTGCCCAAGCTGAAATAGGCAATGGCCTTACTTTTGCCGAGTTTCCTACCTACCCATCTCAACCTCTTTATCAAGCCGGTAATTTTAAGCTCTCGAAACTTGATACCTCAACAGGAATGGCTACCCCCATAACCGATTTGATTTTCTTTGACCCTGCCAATAACCGTCCACGTACCAATGGCCTGGAAGCTGATTTTTTAACGGGTATTATTTATGCTTCCATCAACAATAAAGCTTCAGGTATGTCCTCTCCTTCAGAGAATTATCTCGGCACTTTTAATACAACAACTGGAGAGTTTTCATTTATAAAGCTCCCTGCAACACTCGTGCAGGATGGCCTCGATGGTTTGGCTTTTAATCGCCCTTATGAAGAATGTGATGGTGCTACTCCTGTCCCTACCGGATGTGTTTGTGGAGGGGATTGCTATCTCGATGAAACTAACTGCAGCGATTTGATCGACAATGATTTTGACGGACTCATAGATTGTGAAGACCCAGATTGCGATGCACAAAGTTGTGAAGACGGCGACCTCTGCACCACCGGTGAAAGTTGCAGTGCAGGATCTTGCCTTGGAGCTGTGGCAATAGATTGTAACGATAGTGAAAGCTGCACAGACGACACATGCGATCCATCAACAGGTTTTTGCGTAAATCAAGGTAACGATGCCAATCTATGCACTGATTCTAATCAGTGCACTACTGACATATGTTTGATAACAGGAACCTGCCAATCAACCAATGTCTCCAATGGAACTTCTTGTGATGATGGCCAGGCCTGTACATCAAGCGATATTTGTACCGATGGTGTTTGTGCGGGAACACCAGGAATAGAAAATTGCGCTAACGGCATAGATGATGATTGCGATGGTTTAATCGATGGACTTGACCCCGATTGCGGCGGAGAAATCTGCGATGATGGCGTAGATAACGACGGAGACTTGTTAGTCGATTGTCTTGATACTCTCGATTGCCCTACAGGAACTACGTGTCAAGACGATGGAAATCCTTGCACCGATAACACATGCCTCGCCACGCTGTGCAATGCTACTAACAACGATAGCAATACCTGTTCTGATGGCAATGATTGCACCGACGATGCATGCAGTGCAGGGTCATGTCTCAGCACAAATGACGATAGCAATATTTGCTCCGACGGCGATGCATGCACCAATGATTTGTGCAGCACAGGAATATGTAACAGTACCGCCATAATTTGTGATGATGGCAATGAATGCACCATAGGTGCGTGCTTCTTGGGTAGTTGCCAATTCACTCCTCTAACTAATGGCACTCCTTGCACTGCTGACACCAACGTTTGCACTGATGACTACTGCCAACTCGGCAATTGTACTCACCCCAATAATACTTCTCCTTGCGATGATGGAATGACATGTACGAGCGGCGATGTATGCAGTGGCGGTGTCTGCTCTGGTACTCCTGGCGTAGAAATCTGCGATAATGGTATCGACGATGACTGCGACGATAATATCGATGAATTTGATGATGATTGCTTTGCAGAAAACCTAAGGGTATTTGTTTCCAGTACAAGCTATAATGGAAACTTAGGTGGAGTCTCAGGGGCAGATGGCTTATGCCAAGCACGAGCTGATTCACAATCTTTGGGTGGAACATGGGTAGCAATGATATCTGATAATACTTCCAATGCTTTTGATCGAGTGCTCAATTGTAACGATAAGTCATGGATTTTACTGAGCGGCCCACCCAATATAATAGCTCACAGCAAAGCTGATCTCTTTGATGGAGTTTTAGACCAAGCTATAAATGTAGACGAATTCGGCAATAATGTGGGCAATAATTTCGTTTGGACCGGAACAAAAATCGATGGCACGTTTGAGCCATCTTTTAACTGTAACAATTGGAGCTCAGGGAGTAACACTCAAAGGGGTTACTTAGGGCGCTCGTTCTATACTGATAATTACTGGATCCATTACGGCTCGAATAACTGCAATCAAACAAGACACCTCTATTGCTTTGAAATCGATACTGGCTGTTAGAAAAACAATATTTCAACATAAAATTCAGACAGCACTAACGATGATTAAACACGTAATTTAATCGATATATGCTAATAAAAATAAAAAATCTTTAAAACAAAACTATTTTTTAGAATTATCACAATAAAATTTGTACCATAAGACAGTCACATAAAACATAAAGAGCAAATCGTGATGCGTTTTTTTGTAGCACTATTTTTATTATCGATTACTTTTGCCTCTGCACTTAACGCAAAGAAATCAGATGAAGGTGAATCTGCTCAGGTTTGCGGCTGCGGCAACGGAATTCAAGAAGTATTGCCCTACAACTTTATGAACCCTAATTGCCCATACAAACTCTATGCGACTGACTCTATCAACCCACAGACTCAAAGCCATCTCTATGCAGTCAATGCCTATGATGGACAAGTAATCGATATTGGAGCTATAGCCCAAAGCGGCACAGGAATGCAGATTCGAAGGGTTACAAGTCTCGATTTTTCTCCTGAAGGCGTGCTCTATGCTCTCGGTACTGGTACACAAAATCCCTACAATAACAAAAGTATTCTAATGACCATCGATTGCCAAACTGCGCAAGCCACCGTGATTGGACAAACTGGAGTGGCTTTAGCAACAGGCACCGCTCTGACTGATATGAGCTTTAATCAATACGGGCAATTATTCGTTTATAAAAAACAAAGTCCACAAAACAGTGTTAACGAAGACAGGCTCGGTACAATAAATGTCAGCACTGGCGCTTATACCGAAGTTGGTGATCCCAATTTTGCCCAAGCTGAAATAGGCAATGGCCTTACTTTTGCCGAGTTTCCTACCTACCCATCTCAACCTCTTTATCAAGCCGGTAATTTTAAGCTCTCGAAACTTGATACCTCAACAGGAATGGCTACCCCCATAACCGATTTGATTTTCTTTGACCCTGCCAATAACCGTCCACGTACCAATGGCCTGGAAGCTGATTTTTTAACGGGTATTATTTATGCTTCCATCAACAATAAAGCTTCAGGTATGTCCTCTCCTTCAGAGAATTATCTCGGCACTTTTAATACAACAACTGGAGAGTTTTCATTTATAAAGCTCCCTGCAACACTCGTGCAGGATGGCCTCGATGGTTTGGCTTTTAATCGCCCTTATGAAGAATGTGATGGTGCTACTCCTGTCCCTACCGGATGTGTTTGTGGAGGGGATTGCTATCTCGATGAAACTAACTGCAGCGATTTGATCGACAATGATTTTGACGGACTCATAGATTGTGAAGACCCAGATTGCGATGCACAAAGTTGTGAAGACGGCGACCTCTGCACCACCGGTGAAAGTTGCAGTGCAGGATCTTGCCTTGGAGCTGTGGCAATAGATTGTAACGATAGTGAAAGCTGCACAGACGACACATGCGATCCATCAACAGGTTTTTGCGTAAATCAAGGTAACGATGCCAATCTATGCACTGATTCTAATCAGTGCACTACTGACATATGTTTGATAACAGGAACCTGCCAATCAACCAATGTCTCCAATGGAACTTCTTGTGATGATGGCCAGGCCTGTACATCAAGCGATATTTGTACCGATGGTGTTTGTGCGGGAACACCAGGAATAGAAAATTGCGCTAACGGCATAGATGATGATTGCGATGGTTTAATCGATGGACTTGACCCCGATTGCGGCGGAGAAATCTGCGATGATGGCGTAGATAACGACGGAGACTTGTTAGTCGATTGTCTTGATACTCTCGATTGCCCTACAGGAACTACGTGTCAAGACGATGGAAATCCTTGCACCGATAACACATGCCTCGCCACGCTGTGCAATGCTACTAACAACGATAGCAATACCTGTTCTGATGGCAATGATTGCACCGACGATGCATGCAGTGCAGGGTCATGTCTCAGCACAAATGACGATAGCAATATTTGCTCCGACGGCGATGCATGCACCAATGATTTGTGCAGCGCAGGAATATGTAACAGTACCGCCATAATTTGTGATGATGGCAATGAATGCACCACAGGTGCGTGTTTCTTGGGTAGTTGCCAATTCACTCCTCTAACTAATGGCACTCCTTGCACTGCTGACACCAACGTTTGCACTGATGACTACTGCCAACTCGGCAATTGTACTCACCCCAATAATACTTCTCCTTGCGATGATGGAATGACATGTACGAGCGGCGATGTATGCAGTGGCGGTGTCTGCTCTGGTACTCCTGGCGTAGAAATCTGCGATAATGGTATCGACGATGACTGCGACGATAATATCGATGAATTTGATGATGATTGTGCCCCATCAACCCTCAATGTATTTATTACAAGTACAACCTATGACGGTTCTTTTGGAAACTCCAAAAAATTTAATAACAGCGAAACAACACTAGAAGTTGTCACTGCTGATTCATTGTGCCAAGCGAGAGCAGATGCTGCTTCACTAGGAGGTACCTGGGTAGCTCTTATCTCTGATGACACCTCTAATGCATTTGACAGATTAATAAACTGCAACGATAAAGCCTGGGTCATGCTCAGTGGGCCACCGAATGTCATAGCACACAGCAAAGCTGATCTCTTTGATGGAGTTTTAGACCAAGCTATAAATGTAGACGAATTCGGCAATAATGTGGGCAATAATTTCGTTTGGACCGGCACCAAACCTGATGGTACCGCTGAACTATCCAATAACTGCAACAACTGGACATCTGCAAAACAATTCCATCGAGGCTATCGAGGACGCTCAAACTATGCTGGTCCCGTTTGGATTCACTACGGGGTTGGAAATTGCAATCAACCAAGACACCTTTATTGTTTTGAAATCGATACTGGCTGTTAACCCTATTTTCAAAACAATCTTCAAAAGACTGTTTGGAAAATCAAAATGGTGTTGTTAAGCCGTGCTAGCAAAATATATGCAATTGCTAAATGAATATAAAAATTAAGTATAAGCAGGCAGTTATTCTTAGTCTTTTGAAAATCTCCTTGATTTGTTTAACCAAACTAAGGTGTGCTCGACCACCCATCATTTTGACTATTATCACTTGTCATCCCCGCGCAGGCGGGGATCCAGCAAAAACAGCTAACTGTCTAGTAAAAATGAAAATATAAATCATTCCATGTAAATAACTTCTTCGCTTGCCATATAACTCCTATGAAACAAGTCATTGCTACCTCCGACATAAAGTCAGCCGTTTCTTTTTGAATATAGAAATAGAGCCGATAGTGCTGCATAGTTAAAAAAAGTGTCACTCATTGAACTAAAAGAGCAACTATGACCCTCTATTTGCTTCCCCACCTGCGCGTGGATGACAGGGGATAGAGGTAATGACACGTGATAGTGGTCAAAAAATGCTTTCTTTGGTTAGCGAAAAACTATTTTCAAAACAGTCTCTAAATCAATAAATTAGAAATATTCAGTCTAAATGATCCTATTTTTTAATGTTTCAGATCTGGGTTTTTAATAGGATAACGAGCGTAGTTTTTTAATCAATTCAAAAGAACATACATATGATTACCATTATCGCAGCATTTTTTTTAGGTTTAATTACTTTTACTCTTGGAGTATCGATCAGCATCTGGGCTTATCGCTCGCATGGTCGCGGTGTTATTCTAGCAAAAGTGCTAGGATTTTTAGTTACCCTCATCGCCTTTGTGGGCCTTGGCTACCTAAGCTTCTTAAGCTCACACTCTATCATCATGAACGATGAAGGCTCCTCTTGGAACTTTCCCCATCCCTTAATGATGAATGAGCCTTGGCACCAGCATCACATGGGAAGCAGCATGCCCTTCATGCACATGTATGGTTATCAACCAGACCAATCTGCCGATCCCGATGAGCCTGCAAAAACCTTAAAACCCCAGACACTACCTCAACCACATCCAATGCATAACTATTCAGCTCCAATGCCAATGCACCAAAACAATCAAGATTGGATGATGCATCATGGAAGAGGACACATGTATATGAGGCCTCCACAGACACCACAGAAAACTCCAACTAAATAAAATTTTTACTTGGGTGTTGGTAAAATTTGTAGCCAAATAGCCTAAAATTTATTCACCACGGAATTGTGGCAGTCTTTTTTCTCTAAAAGCGCGCAGAGCTTCTAAACGATCGCTGGTGGAAATTATTTCTTGATAGCATTCAAGCTCAAAAGCCAAGGCATCATTAAAAGTTTTGGCATTATTTTTTGTAAGAGCCTTTTTGGCAGCTCTAATCGCTAGTGGCGCATTATTGGCAATAATTGTCGCCCATTGTTGTGCTTTGCCAACCACCTCACTGCGAGAAGTTACCAACTCATTAAGCAAAGCTATAGCGTAGGCTTCTTTGCCTTTCATTCGCTTAGCCATGAATATCATCTCCATAGCTCGAGAGATTCCTACAATTTTTGGGAGCCGTTGAGTTCCTCCTGCCCCCGGTATAATTCCTAATGAACACTCAGTAAGGCCAAGCTGAATATCCTCTGATCCGATGCGCATATCGCATGCTAATGCAAGCTCAAGCCCTCCACCAAATGCTTCACCATTGACTGCGGCTATAGTTGGAATTTTTAAAAGTGCAATTTTGTTAATTGTTGACTGAATCAGTTTTACAAATCCAAAGGTCTCCTGTTCTGACATTGCCGCGCGCTCTTTTAAATCTGCTCCCGCACAAAATGCTTTCTCACTACTGCTATAAAAGAGTGCCGCACGCAGCTTTGAATTTTTATTTATGCTTTCTAGCTCATGAGAAAGCTCGGTCAAAAGTTCCTTGTTGAGTGCATTGCGAACCTCTGGCCGGTTGAGCACAATGTGAACGATATCCTTCTCGTAATTTATAAGCAATGCAGACATAATCTCTCCTTTGAGCGCTCTTTCTTAGAATCAGGTCTGCATACTACAAAGAAATTGGCTTTAGGGCACTCAAATTAAATTTATTCAGCTCTCATCAACAATATTTTTGTCTCGTCACCTTTAAAAAGCGTATTCACAAAAAAGTCATCATCGCCAAAACCGCTTGCTACAAGGTAAAATTTCTTTCCAAATTTTGTGAATTGCCAAAGATTTATAGTATTTACCAATGCTTGAGACTCTTCCAATGTATGATTACTCTGAGCCAAATTTTCGTTTACTTGATCCATAATAGTCAAGCTCTGATCAATATCGATCAACACTCCATTCAATTCATTCATAAATAATTCGTAGTTATCCTTGGAATACCCGTCATAGTTGTTGCTTAAAACCAATTTTGCATTAAAGCACTTTTTGATGCTCTCCTGATCGAGGAACTCAGCCTTTAAATTTGGCTGAGATAAAGCTTCTTGCAATTCTGTTTCCAGTGAAGCACACCGGTTTGACAAACTATTTGCGTTTATATTCAGCGTAGTAAGCAGAGTAAAAATAATTAATAAACTTTTCATAATTTTCTCCTTCATAGGAGATAGTGAACTTGCGTAAATTTTGGCGTATTTTTTTTACGAGGCACACCAATCTGTTATCGAGAATCTTTAAGTTATCATAAACTCACTTGACGATTAAGTTCACATTCATACAAGCAATTGTCGTTTTATATTGAGGATTTATGAAAAACTTAGTCTTGGTGCTTGGCACCCTATTTTTTTGTTCGTCTCTTCTACACGCATCAAATACTTCCCAAAGAAGGCATCGTTCACAAAATCATTACTCCCGCCATTCTGCTCAGCCCCTAGATGGAAAAACTCTTAATGGTCTGATAAGCAAAAACAATGATCAAAAGGTTGAGAATTTTATTTCTCGTCTTACCGATAGTCAAAGAGAAAATATCTTAAATTGCCGTCTAAAGCATGGTTTTAGTCCCCTTCATAATCTTCTTAGGTATAAAAAAGTAAACATTGAAATACTTAGGCTTTTACTTGAGAATGGAGCCGATCCAAACGCGACTTTAGAAGATACCGTCAACTCTCACGGCTGTTTTTATAAAGGATGGACGCCCGTTCATATCGCAGTAAGAAGGCATTCCGAAACTGAAATTTTTAACCTTTTATACCAGCATGGTGGTAATTTTTTGGCAGAGGACAGCGATGGGTGGACACCACAAAAAGTCGCTGCTCATGAAAATAATAAAACCGCCCTAGACTGGATGCGCGAAAAATCTCTCATTCAAAATTGATTCGTACTTGTTTTGTTAAAGGGCTCTAGATACCTCAATGAGCCCATTATGGTAGGGTCTGAAAAAAGCAAATAAGGCCACTATTAAATGCCAAAATCTCTTGCGGCATCATTGCGGATTAAAAGTTCATAATGGTTATTTGTCGGCATGTAGGTAAAAATTCTAAAAGCTTGATTTTTATGACAGTCAGCAAGCGAGTTAAGATGCCACAGCTCTGCTAGTTGTTTGACCTTAAGTTTAAAATTTTCGCAATAATAAAACTCAATTCTTCTTTGCTTCCGCAACGACGAATTTTCTTGGGGAGTAGCCTCATAATCAGCTTTTTTGGCTCGGCACTCTTCTTTAACTTGAGACAGTGTTTCACGGCTTTCAATGTAATTTCTAGCTAAATCTATTTTTATTTTCTCGTTAACTGAATCTATTTTTGCTTTCCCCTTAAAATCTAAAAATACTAGTTCCCTTGGCTCAACATAAAATAAGAGCAAGTAATCTAACTTTCGATCATGTGACTCAGCATGAATAGCAGCAAAAATCTGATCACTCTTTAAAAGCATAGCTGCTAACTTAATGCTCGCTTCAGAGCCATCACCCCATTCTTTACTAGTTAGGATTTTTTTTGCTTCGATTTTATAAATCTCGCTTAACTCTCCATTTTCAGTAACTAATCTTACATGAAGAAGTGCTCTCATTGAATAATCCAATAACAAATCGACTTTTACTTTATTATACTGCTTTAAACGCTCTTTAGGTGAGAGGGTTTTTAGGGTCTTTAATAAAGCAATTAAATCATGATGACGAAAACGTTGACTAAAACCTGGAATTTTTGCATAGCTAACTGCATGCTGCTGGATATTGTTTATAAGTGTATCAAAGGCCAAGTCTGATTGAAATGCATGAAATAGCACAACTTGGGTAGCAGAACGAATCCAACATGATCCATCCCCAGCGATTTTTACGGCAAAATAGTTATCTCTCGTAATACCAAAATCAGGTTTTAAACCATATGGCGAAATTTCTTCTTTTGAAGTTCCAATGCAGTCACAAGTTTCGCCAAAAGTATTAATGTCTTGCCAATTAACACTCTCAAATTGGGAAAAATCAAAATTATCCTTCATGTGCTCTTCCAGCGGAAGATTTTTTGGGAAATCTGGCTGTTTTTCTGGATTTATCTGAAATAGGCCTGTAGTTTTAACTGGTTCGCTATCGATCACTAACTTCACATCATTCTTACCGCAACCAATGACTATAATAAAAAGAAAACAAACAACAATTATTATTCTTATTAAGAACATATTATTTTCTCATTTATTTTTATACAACAAATAACCACTAACACCTTTTAGAGTAAAAAGCAACACATACAATGCCATTCGTACTGATAAAACATTAAAACTACAGAAGAAATCAAAATTAATATATATATACAAATAAACAGATAACGATATCATGCATTCTTTAACACTTTGAAAAGCAAATAGTTTTTCGCATCAAGCGCTCAATTCTTGTGCGCAGCCTACTATTTCAATGCCCCCCCAATGACTGGCAGAGGTAGTGTTGCTTTTCGTTGTGCCTGCGAGCAAACTTGACTATTACCGCATATCGGGCTTTGTACCGGTATTAGGACTGCCATTGCTTCATCAACAGATTGAAAAACAGGTTCAAGCTAAAGCTAACAACAATTAACTTAAAACCTAGATTCCTCGCACAATTTTTATTGCACTATTTTCATTTTTTAAAATAGCTATGGGCTCTGATTGAAAAAAACCTACAAAACAATCAGAAAAAGAAGCATTGATCTCTAGCTGTTTTCCATGCTTAGCTAAGAGTGTGTTTTTTTCATCCAGCTCTACAATAGGCAAAGTTCCAACAGCTTCTCTTCCTGTTTTAAGAGTTTTGGCAATACTCTCTTCATCAAGATCATTCAGTGAGAGTGCATCTTCAATGCAATAGTTACCTGATTTAATGCGCCTAATCTGCGAAGCAAATGCACCAGTCCCAAGTTTCTCACCCAAATCGCGAGCAAGAGCACGAATATAGGTTCCTTTAGAGCAATGCACGCCAATGCTTATCTGTGGCAAATTAATCGCCATCAGCACAAGCTCAAACAATTCAACCGAACGTGGCGTAATTTCAAATTCCTGATTATCGCGCGCCATTTTATAAGCTCTTTGTCCATTGATTTTTATGGCAGAAAATTGTGGAGGTGCCTGCTCAATCTTTCCCTTAAAACTCATCAATGCATCATTAATATCAGATTCACTAAGATGCCCAATCGATTTTTCTTCTATTATTTCCCCCTCAGCATCATCGGTGGTAGTGGATTTTCCCAAAGTAAAAATAGATTCATAAACTTTGCTTGTATTGGTCAGAAAGCTTGCAAATTTAGTGTATCGTCCAAGGCATATAACTAATAATCCGCTTGCCAAAGGATCGAGAGTTCCAGCATGCCCTATTCTTTTTTGCTTGCTTAAGCGCTGCACTGCGCGAACAACATCAAATGAAGACGGCCCAACAGGTTTATCAACTAATAAAATTCCTTCCATTCTAGAACCCCAAACAAAAACGCCCCACATAATTCTTGTGAGGCGTTTAAACGTTGTGCAAACCTAGTTTTCTTTATTTAAAGGTATGCATTGAGATATCCTAATTAGACGATCTCTACTTTAGCACCTTCAGCTTCAAGCTTAGCTTTCATAGCTTCAGCATCTGCTTTAGCGATACCTTCTTTAACAACGCTAGGAGCACCATCTACCAAGTCTTTGGCTTCTTTCAAACCAAGACCAGTGATTTCACGAACAACTTTGATTACCTGAATTTTCTTGTCACCAGCTGCAGCCAATTTCACATCAAATTCAGTTTTTTCTTCAGCAGCAGCAGCACCACCACCAGCTCCTGGAGCCATAGCCATCATCATGCCACCACCGGTAGCAGCCTTAACGCCCCATTTGTCTTCAAGTTGTTTAACCAAGTCAGCAGCTTCCATAAGGGTAAGTGATGACAGTCCTTCTACTAGTTTTTCTAAATCAGCCATTTTTTCCTCCAAAAAAAGTAAGCTTTAAAAAATTTTTACGCCTTAAGCGTCTTTGTCCTTATCAATCTTTGCTTGCAACACACCGACAACATTAGCTGCCACTGCATTAATTTGACCAAGCAACTGAGAAGCAGGTGATGTAAACAGTCCAAGCAACTGTGCACGCAATTCGTCCAAACTCGGCAATTTTGAAAGAGCATTAATGCCTTGAGCATCAATACGAGCATCAGAGCTAAAGCCTGCCTTCAATTCAAGCTTTTCAAATTCTTTCTCGAATTTAACGAGAACCTTTGCCGGAGCTACTGGATTATCATTACTCCACGCTATTGCGGTAGAACCCACAAAATCATTGCTCAGATCTTTGGCATTCGTATCAGCGATAGCAATACGTGCAAGTTTATTTTTGATAACCTTGAGACCAACACCTTCATCATGAAGTCCACGACGCAGCTCTGCTACTTGGGATGCGTTCAAACCTTCAATATTGGCAAGCACTAAACACTCAGCGTTCGCCACCAGATCCTTCACAAAAGATATCTGCTGTTCTTTATTTGCTTTATCCATTTTGCCTTCCCTAAAACACAAAAAACCACATAACAGATCATTCTATCTGTTCAAAAGCACCAAAAATTAAAGGAAAAGAAAGAAGTGTCTTTTCATCCTTAATCTCGGCCGGCTGTTTTATAAAAAACATTTAAGGGAACCACCTGCTTTCTTTGACTAGAATGTCTCGTAAGCACAGCCTAGCCTTTGCATAGAAATAATGCTTTGGCAAGCCCTGATACATGAGTTCAATAAAAAAGCCAAAGAAAAACTTTGGCTTTCACAAAAAAATTTTAATTTTTGAGAAACTATGCAAGAAGCGCAGCGATTTGCTGAACGTCAAGTTTTACACCTGGCCCCATAGTTAAAGAGATAACAATTTTTTGCATATATTGCCCTTTAACACTATGAGGACGCGCTCTCTGCACTGACTCAAGCAAAGCCTTCAAATTTTCATGTAATTTCTCTTTGGCAAAAGAAGCTCTGCCAAAAGGAGCATGCAATGTACCAGTCTTATCAACACGAAATTCGATCTTACCGCCTTTAGCTTCTTCAACTGCACGACCGATATCAACTGTAACGGTACCGACTTTCGGGTTTGGCATCAAACCGCGAGGCCCCAATACTCTTCCAAGCTTACCAACAACAGCCATCATTGAAGGTTCAGCAATCACACGATCAAAATCGAGAAATCCTCCTTCAATTTTTGCAGCCAGATCTTCGGCTCCAACTAAGTCGGCTCCAGCATTTTTTGCTTCTTCAGCTTTAGGGCCTTTAGCAAATACTGCTACACGAACGGTCTTTCCTGTTCCGTGAGGCAAAACAACAGCACCACGAACCATCTGATCGGCATGTCGAGGATCTACTCCGAGATTAATGGCAACATCAGCAGACTCATCGAACTTTGCACGTTTAGTCTCTTTAAGAACTGCACACCCATCTTCTAAACCATAGCGTTGATCATGGTTAACTTTTTTGTGCGCATTAATATAATTTTTTCCACGTTTTGACATTATTAATTCCTTGTTCCAACTACACTATTGTTAACCGACAATCTCAATACCCATCGAGCGTGCTGTACCAGCGATAATTTTTGCCCCAGCCTTGACATCATAACAATTAAGATCCGCCATCTTGGTTTTGGCAATTTCTTCCAACTGTTGCTGAGTAAGTTTACCGACCTTCTCTTTACCCGGATTTTTTGCACCTGCACCAGGTTTTTTCTCAAGCTTGAGACCAGCAGCTTTCTTGATCAAAGTAGAAGCAGGAGGAACCTTGGTAACAAAAGTAAAAGATTTATCTTGATAGGCTGTAATCACAACCGGAATCAACATGTTACCCTGGTCTTGCGTTCTTGCATTAAACTCCTTGCAAAAAGCCATGATATTCAGGGAATGCTGACCTAACGCGGGTCCCACTGGTGGCGCTGGAGTTGCTTTACCAGCAGGAATTTGTAACTTAATAAACGCTGTAGCTTTTTTAGCCATTTTTTCTCCTCACGTGGTAATCGCCTTCTAAGGCTCCCACAGTTGTTCGAGCTTTTCAGTTCTTCTTTATACTGGCAATAGGGCACGATTTACTTTAAAAGCGTTTTCAACCTATTTTTTCAACTTGATTGAAATCAAGCTCAACCGGAGTTGAACGGCCAAATATAGAAACCAACACTCTCAATTTCTTCTTCTCGGGCTTAACTTCTTCAATCGTACCTTGGAAATTTGCAAATGGGCCATCTGTAACCTTAACGTTTTCGCCTTCAGAAAACTCCAACGTCACCACAGTTGTTTTTATCCCTTTTGACAATTGCATCATGCGCTCGGCTTCAGCACGAGTAATAGGAGAAGGCATCTTACTTCCCCCTACGAAACCCGCTATTTTGGAAGTTCCACGCACAAGCTGACTTGTCTCGGCACTAAGCTCCATCTGGACGATCATGTAGCCTGGAAGACATTTACGACTTTGAACCCTGCGTACATTATTTTTTACATGCTCTATGGTTTCTGTTGGCACCAAAATTTCGCCAAATTTATCTTCAAACCCATATTGAACAATTCGCTCTTGCAAAGACTTTTTGGCTTTATTTTCCATACCAGAGTGCGTATGAACAACATACCATTTCATATTAGTATTTTTTAACTCTTCTGCACTATCTTCGTTTTCTGGAGGAAGAGCAGATTTATTTTCTTCATTCATCAAATAAAGCCCTATGCTAAATGTTATGGAATCACGCGGCATGAAATGCCCGCCAAAGGTAGCTGCAGTGTGCCATCAATACATGTAAACGCAAGGGCCTTCAGCATTGCTTTTCTAAATTCCTATAATTCTAACTTATTAAGAAGCCCTCAAAAAGCACATTAAATATGCTTAAACAAAAACTTTTCTAGAAAAATTTTTGCCCGCTTAAGCGGGCAAAACATACAATAGATAAACATAAAAAAACAAATAACTACCAGATAAAGAGGTTATTATTTGTCCACCATGAAAAAAAGCTATCAAACACACCAAGAATCACTGACGCAACCAATGAAACAACCACCACTGTAAAAGTAGCAAGCTTAGTTTCTTTCCATTCCGGCCAAGCCACTTTGTTAAATTCAGCAACACATTGTTCCACATAGTTTCGAGACTTTGAGGAAAACACCCCAAAAAAGACGCCCAACAATAAAGCAAGACCCACCGCCACCAGCGTGCTCAATCTAAAGCTATCACCTAAAACAGCGGTATTATTAATCTGAAACCAAGAAAACATGTCGCTGGCAGCATAATTAAGGGCTACCGCAACAACTAATGAACTCAAAAGGAAAAATACAAATACCCAGGTGCTTTTCGCTCGCATCAGAGCCTCCCCGATAAAAAAGCAGATAGTTTGGCAGGCCACGAGGGAATCGAACCCCCAACCCCCGGTTTTGGAGACCGGTGCTCTACCAGTTGAGCTAGTGACCTACAATTGCACTCTCTACTCATAACTCAAAAGCCAAATGAAGGCGAGCCAAATAATAAAAAAAATGCCCTAATACAGCATTTCAAATGGAGCTACCAACCAGACTTGAACTGGCGACCTCGTCCTTACCAAGGACGCGCTCTACCAACTGAGCTATGGCAGCCTACAAAAATGGAGCGGGAGACGGGATTCGAACCCGCGACATTCAGCTTGGAAGGCTGACGCTCTACCAACTGAGCTACTCCCGCATCCTGGTGCAGGGGGAAGGATTCGAACCTTCGAAGGCTCACGCCGGCAGATTTACAGTCTGCTCCCTTTGGCCACTCGGGCACCCCTGCAAAAAAAATAAATTTTGGAGCTGACGATGGGATTCGAACCCGCAACCCCCTGCTTACAAGGCAGGCGCTCTACCGTTGAGCTACGTCAGCTTCTTGGTGTCGCAAGCGACAACTAGAAGAATAGCCCTAGAATTTTAACCAGCAGTTGTCAATCTCCTAATGTCTTTTTCATTACAATTTTCTTTTAAATTTATTTCTTGCCCTCGTTCCTTGCCATATGAAAGCATTACAACAGGCACTCCGACAAAATTCTCTATGTACTCGCAAAGATCGCGGGCAGCAAATGGTAAGGCCGAAAAAGATTCCACTGAGTGAGGCATCTTTTCTATAGTTCCAAAATCTTTAAAAATAGTTTTTACCTCAATACCTGAGATCACACGATCCATCGCTTCACGAAATGAAAGATCTTCACCACCTGCCCCCTGATACCCGCTCACTACTTTGACTTGCCCCAAGGCCGATAGGACATCAAGTTTTGTTAAAATAATACCAGTAGCACCATTGATCTGTGAGGCATAACGCAAGGCTGGGAGGTCAAGCCATCCACACCTCCTGGGCCTACCCGTAGTTGCACCAAATTCATTTCCTACTTGACGAAATATTTCTTGATTTTTTTGATCGAGCTCGCTGAGAAATGGACCTTCTCCCACTCGCGTGCAATATACCTTGCTTACCATCAATACTTCTTGCAACCATTTAGGTCCGATGCCACTTCCAACAGAAGCCTGCCCTGCAACACAGTTTGAGGAAGTGACAAATGGATAGCTTCCATGATCAACATCCAATAAAGCCCCCTGTGCTCCCTCAAAAAGGACCCTTGCTCCCTGCTTTAGAGCTTTTTCAATGTATTCACCGCTATCACACATAAAAGCTCTGAGTTTCTCTCCATAGAAAAGAAGCTGTTCATAGCATTGCTTCAACGAATCGCTATGTGAAACACCATGGTGTTCGAAGAGACGCTTGAGTTTAAAATTGAGGTGCTGCGGTTGTACGAGATCTTGAATTCGCAAACCAATGCGAGCAATCTTGTCTTCATAACAAGGCCCTATTCCCCGTTTTGTAGTACCCAAAAATGCATTAGTTTCAGCTTCCCGTTTTTGATCGAGCATTTTGTGCCAAGGCAAAATCACATGAGCATGAACAGAAATTTTAAGATTATCAGGTGAGCACTCTATACCTATGGATTTTAAATGATCGATCTCCTTTAAAAGTACTTCTGGATCGATAACTACCCCATTAGCTATGACCGAAACATTGCGAGATCTTACAATTCCACAGGGAATCACATGCAAAACTATTGATTTATTTTCGAAATGAAGAGAGTGGCCAGCATTATTTCCGCCATGAAATCGCACAGTAATATCACAGTCTTGAGCAAGGATGTCGACTATTCTCCCTTTTCCTTCATCTCCCCACTGTCCGCCTACAACTACTATTCCATATCCTGACTTTACTGTTTTCATGCTTTTGACACCCTTAGGCTAATGTTAAAAATTATGAACAAGCTCGCTTTCTCTTTCGGCGTAAATCCTAACCTTGCGAAGTGCAATGGATGAATAATTGTGGTTTTGCAATCGAACAATATAATCCCCTGGCGGCAGATATATATCACTCATTGGAGTTATTCCTAAAAATTCTTCATCGATATAGACTTCAGTCCATGGATGCACCAACACCTTTAATTTCCCCGTTGCTCGCAAATTGGAGTTTTTAAATGAACTGAATTTATTTTTTTCAATCGGTTTAAAAGGCGTATATTGCACTACTGGACTCACGATGAAGGATTTTTCTCTAAGCAAACCATCAACAAAGACAAAAAAAACAAAGACCGCTGCAAATAATGCCGCAGTAAATAACGCAATTTTTCTTATCCTACTTTTTAGCAAAACAAATATATTCTTTTCATCTTTCTGTTGCACCAAAGAGTGGTACAGAGATTGCTTTAGTATGTTTTTTTCATCAATCCCTAGAGTTTTTTTTATCTTGTATAAGTGCTTAACAAATTTCTCACATTCATCAATTCTATTGCTAACTTCGTGGGCGAGAGCTTTTTTTAAAAGGTTAAAAAGCTTTTGACCATTTTCATCTTTTAATAAGAAAGCTGGTAACACTTGGTTTTCATCATAGCCGCAACATTTTTTTCCGCTCAACACCTCAAGCATAACCAACGCGAGGGAATAAACATCACTTGCTTGAGAGAGTTGCTCTCCCCTTTGCTGTTCCGGCGACATAAAAAATAAATTGCCGTGCAATATTTCATCGTTTTCGCCTTGGTGTAAACTTGTTTGCGCTACTCCGAAATCAATTATCTTAATACAGCCCTTGCTTGAAACAATAATATTTTGTGGTGAAATATCTTTGTGTACGAGCCTGAGTTGTTGTCCGTCTTCCCCTTTAAAATTATAAGCATAGATAAGCGCTTCAGAGACTTCTATCCCCACAACCAAAGCGAGATGCATGCGAAAATCAAAATTTAGATCTTGATAAGCAAAATGTCGGACAGACCTTCCAACGATGTACTCCATAACAATAAATTTATTTTCATTTTCGCTTATAAATTCAAAACCGCGAACGATGTACGGGTGACTCATTTGTGTGATCAACCTAGACTCGGCAAAAAATAATCTGATAGCCTTATCATGAGCCAAAAAATTATTTTTTAAGCGCTTTAACACAACCAGCGTTTCTTCATCACCAACAGGTTGGGCCAAATAAATCTCTGCCATTCCCCCTTGAGCAAGGTGGTGGCGAATAATATATCTATGCGCGACTTTGGTCCCGATCTTCAACAAATTCACAATCCCTAAAAGAAACATTGTTTTTTGCCGAAGGACAACTATCAGATAGCGTCTTTTTCTTCCATTGTTCCATGTAGCGAGTAAATTTTGTAAAAGAATTTAGGGCATCTTTAGGACCAGGTGCTCCCTCAGGATGAAATTGAACAGAAAAAGCAAAGTAATTTGGGCGATCAATTCCTTCATTACTTCCATCAGACAAATTGATGTCTGAATATGATGGAGCTTCACCAACTTTCACAGCAAAACCATGATTTTGCGCAGTCATAATAACAGAGCCATCGCTTAATTTTACCGACTGATTGCTTCCACGGTGACCAAACTTGAGTTTATATGTCTGCATTCCCAATGCTTGAGCTAATACTTGATGCCCCATGCAAACACCGAAAATTGGAATTTTAGCAAGTAATGCCCTGACCGTATTTACTGCTATGGTCTCTGTATGCGGATCGCCGGGTCCATTGCTTAAAAATATTCCGTCTGGTTGATGAGCCCATATTTCTTCAATACGCGCATCAGAGGGCAATAAAATAATTGAGCATCCAACATGCTCTAAATAGCGAATTAATTCCTTTTTGATGCCAAAATCTAAAACAACAACCTTAAACTTTTTGTCACTACCTTTAATGGGTTGATCGTCAATACTCAATAAATTTTCAGCCACATGGGTAGCGGTTTTTACCGACACCATGGGTGAAAGTCGGGTGTTAGCCATAGGAGGCAAATTCTTTACCTCTTCTACTAATGCCTCTAGGCAGGAATCTTTTTTATGGGTCACTATACCCATCATGGCGCCTTTCTCTCTAATGTGCGCGATTAATGCCCTTGTATCGATCCCTTCAATAATTGGAATCTTCTCGCGCATAAGCCAGTCAGATAAGGTCATATGAGAACGAAATGATGAGGCTCGGCTCGATAATTTTTTTACTACAAGCGCTCTGACCTTGACTCCACAAGATTGAATATCGTTGAGGTTGACTCCATAGTTACCAATCTCCGGATTCGCTAATACTACAATTTGTCCAAAGAAAGATGGGTCACTTAAAATTTCTGCATAGCCAGTCATTGCAGTGGAAAATACTACTTCTCCTGATATTTTTGCTAACTCCCCGCTAATTGTTCCATTAAAAATAGTTCCGTCTGCCAGAACTAAATAACCTGGATTTTTCATAACTCTCCCCTTTAGATAAAAAATTGTTCTAGCAATTTCTTTCGCACCAAAACTCCATTTTCAACCTGTTTAGAGATCAATGAGCGGATATGTCCTCGTAGATTTCCATCTATTTCTACTTTGTTATTCATAGGTCCGGGATGAAGTAACACACAATGATCAGCCATTTTTGAGAACCGTTCTTCGCTCATTCCAAAATGCCAAAAATAATCTTGATCACTCATACCGATCTCACGCTCTAGTCGTTCTTTTTGAATTCTAAGCACCATAACAGCATCAAATTTTTTGTGATCCACATCACTAAAACTTGAATAGTGTTTGCATCCGTACATTTCCTTAGAAAAAATCGGCGGAGCAAGCAGGCTTAGTTTGGCTTTAAACTTTTGAAAAAGTTTGATATTTGAATGAGCTACTCGACTGTGCAGGATATCTCCCACAATCAAAATATTTTTTCCATCCAAATCCTCACAATCAAAGTGCTCAAGCAATGTATAACAATCAAGTAAAGCTTGCGTAGGATGTTCATTACACCCATCGCCCCCATTGATGATCGCTGCCTGAATTTGCTCAACCGTGTTTTCCTCCAACAAAAACGGAGTCCGGGTAATAATTACGTCTGGCCCCATAGCATCAAGTGTCAATAAACTTTCAAACCAGCTTTCGCCTTTATTAAGAGACGATGTCGATGAATTGAAACTGATTACTTTCGCACCCAATTTTGCGGCTGCCATCTCAAAACTTATATGAGTTCGAGTGGATGACTCTAAAAAATAGATCATCACTATAGGAGCACGAGGAAGCCTGCAAGCATCCTGTTTGTATCTCAGCTCAAAAAAAAGGCGACTAATGTCGCTCATTGATAGATCGTCGATACTTACTAATCGTCGCTTCATAAAGATCCCTTTAGGCCACAAACTTAGAGGCAAGCTTTTCGACTTTATCCTTCAATAATTTGCTGTTGGCATTGTTCCTCAGTCGATCCAGAATAATCTGCCCAATCTCATCTATTTCTCTTAGACCCATTCCTCTCGTCGTAATAGATGCGGTACCCAAACGGAGCCCACTGGTAATAGTGGCAGGTTTTTCATCAAAAGGGATCTTATTCTTGTTAGCAACAATGCCGATTTCATCGAGCGCTGCTTCCGCCTCTTGACCATTAAGTCCAAGGCTTGTTACATCAAGCAAAAGCAAATGATTATCAGTGCCACCAGAAACAAGTTTAATGCCAGCACTTAAAAAAATTTCGGCAAGGCGCTGACAGTTTGCCACCACTTGTTTTTGATAATCTGCAAAACTTGGCAATAAGGCCTCTTTGAAGCACACGGCTTTACCTGCAATTTCATGCATTAACGGCCCTCCCTGCAAACCGGGAAACACCCAACTATTTACTTTTTTGGCATAGCTTTCCTTGCACAAAATCATGCCACCACGAGGGCCTCGTAGGGTCTTGTGAGTTGTAGTTGTGACAATATCAGCGTGGGGAAAAGGTGATGGGTGCAGACCTGTAGCAATAAGACCTGCAATATGAGCCATATCCACCAAAAATGCTGCCCCTACTTCATCGGCTATGCTGCGAAAACGCTCAAAATCAATAGTTCTACTATAGGCTGATGCACCTGCAATAATTACCTTTGGTTTATGTTCAAACGCGAGTTTTTGCACCATTTCATAATCGATATGCTGGTCATCGCGTCTTACTCCATAGCCAACAATATTAAACCACTTGCCTGAAAAATTTACTCTTGACCCATGAGTGAGATGCCCGCCGTGGTTGAGATCCATTGCCAAAATCGAATCGCCATGTTGTGCCAGAGTAAACAAAGCTGCCATATTGGCATTTGATCCTGAATGGGGCTGTACGTTGACATGCTCAGCAGAAAATAATTTTTGAGCACGAACAATCGCTAAACTCTCAATCTGATCATGGATGTCACATCCACCATAATAGCGTTTACCCGGATAGCCTTCCGCATATTTATTGGTCAATTCGCTACCAACTGCTTGGCGCACCTCTTGAGAGACTATATTTTCACTTGCAATAAGAGAGAGACAATGAAGCTGACGTTTTTTTTCAAGGCTTATTAAATCAAATATTTCCTGGTCGTAAAAAGGCATAAGCTTCCTCACATTATTCAAAAGAAAAAATGGAAAAGACGCGCGGCTTCCAGGTTAATTTTCTAGCGCAAAATCAGAAACCAAAATTCTTTGACAAGAAGGACATTGCTCAATAACTTCACCTTTGCAAACTTTTATATAGAGTTCGGCAGGTATTGTCCTTTGACATGCCTGGCAGACTTCATTGCGCACAAATGCTATTCCTTGCTGCATACGACTCTTGTAGATACGCTCATATCGTGTTTTTATTGTAGACGGCAATTTTTCAAGAAGCTTTTCCTTAGCCTGAGCTACCGTTTCCAGGTGCTTTTCCTCGTCAAAAAGAAGCTCTTTAACTTCCTCGAAGGCATGTTTTGCGCGTTCGACATTTTCTTCATGAGCCCCTGTCGCTTTATTCATTTTTTCTTCGCTTGCTTTGATCTCACTGGCAAGTTCAGCCATTTCAGCTTCGACACCGCTGATTGTTCGTTTTTGACTGGAAATTTCACTCATCAATGCCGTATATTCGCGCTCACCTTTAATTTTTTCAGCTCGTGCTTCCCATTTTCTTAGATTAGACTTTTCCAATTGTAGCTTTTCATCCAGGGCTTTGCGTTGCTTCATTGCCCCATCTCTCGTGCCAGTCATGCTATTAATAGCCGCCTCGAGTTCTTGCGCATTCTTCTTTGCTTGATCGGAATCTTTGTTCAGGCGAGCTAGATTTTTTCTAACTTCGGCCATTTTCAAATCGTGCTGACAGATTTCGGCAATTAGAGATAGTTGTTCATTGGTGTTCATTTATAAACCTCAAAAGCTCAACTTTTGGGCACCAAAACAAATTAATTGCCACCTTCAAATATTGGTGGGCCCGGCCGGATTCGAACCAGCGCGCTGTCGGTTATGAGCCGAATGCTCTACCGCTGAGCTACGGGCCCAAAAGTTCTATAGTTTCCTCTTAATGCAATTTAAAAAACTAACAAGGGGAGTTTTGATAAATATTTATCAAGTGTCTTTTGTTAGCAGGACAAAAATGAGTTATACCCCAAAAACTATCTGTTTTTTTGCTTTTAATTCAACAGGATAGAAAAAACATGCAGCCTCTTTGCCGTTTTGTTAGGTAATAGTGAGAATTCGAGAATAATATGCAAAACTTTTTTTTATTAGTTTTAGTGAGTCTGATTTATTTCTCATGCGATCGCGTGCCACAGACACCCCCCGACACCCCTACTGTGGGAGCCGTGCTTATTGGAGGAGGGATCATGAGTGCAACTGTAGGAACTTTCCTACGAGAATTTGATCCTGATCTTTCCATAGAGCTTTACGAAAGACTCGATCAAGTAGCCATGGAAAGTTCAGCTGCGTGGAATAATGCAGGTACGGGGCATGCTGGGTTTGCTGAACTTAATTATACACCTGAGCGAGCCGATGGTTCCATCGATATAAAAAAGGCCATTAGCATCAACGAATCTTTTCTCGTTTCAAAACAATTTTGGGCATACGAAGTTTCACAAAAGCATTTAACTGCCAGGGATTTTATTTATCCTGTGCCACACATCAGCTTTGTTAAGGGCTCAGAAAATGTAGATTTTTTGAAGAAAAGATTTGAAGCTCTTAAACAAATCCCGCTTTTCGCCGGGATGGAATACTCTGAAGATCCTCAGACAATAAAAAAGTGGGCTCCTCTTTTACTAGAAGGCCGGGATACAAAAGAAAAAATTGCAGCTACCCGCGTCTCTCGGGGTACTGACGTCAATTTTGGCATGCTCACACGAGAACTTATCAACAGTCTAGAAAAAAGTCCCAATACGCGTGTTTATCTTAAGCATGAAATCGTCAACCTAAAAGCTAACCAAGATAAAACCTGGACTGTGGTTGTAAAAAATCTCTTTAACAATGAAGAAAGAGCATTCAGAGCCCGGTTCGTTTTTATTGGAGCTGGAGGAGGAGCTCTGCCTCTTCTACAAAAATCAAATATTGCTGAAGGAAAAGGCTATGGAGGATTTCCTGTCGGTGGACAATGGCTTATAACGAATAATCCCGATATTGTTAAGCTCCATCATGCCAAAGTGTACGGAAAAGCAAGCATTGGAGCTCCACCCATGTCAGTTCCTCATCTTGACACGCGGGTGATCGACGGAAAAACTTCGCTTCTTTTTGGTCCTTTCGCGACTTTTTCCACAAAATTTTTAAAAAATGGTCAATGGACAGATATGTTCTCTTCTTTGAGCTTCAACAATATAATTCCCATGCTCGAAGCTGGCTGGCATAATCTGGACTTAACCAAATACCTAATTAAGCAACTGCGGCTTTCCCCAGAAGAACGAATCGCAATATTGAGGGAATATTTTCCTAATGCCCAAATCAAAGATTGGCATCTTGCTAATGCCGGACAACGGGTACAAATTATCAAAGACGACCAAGAAAAAGGTGGCATCTTACAATTTGGCACTGAACTTGTTGGCTCACAGGATGGCAGCATCATTGCTCTTTTAGGCGCATCCCCTGGAGCATCGACAGCCGCTCAAATAGCCATCGATATTATTGCGCGCTGCTTTAAGGATAGGTTTGAACGTTCATGGAGAAATAAGCTTAAGAAAATCGTTCCCTCCTACGGGATTGAGCTTCACAAAGATGCCTTACGTTTTAAAGAAATCGAAGATCATAGCAATAAATATTTGGGACTTTAAAAAACTCTTCTAATCTTACTATTTGAATTTTCTGTTCTTTTCATCTTTTTACCCATGTTCATATGGCATTTTTTAACTCATTCATGCTATTATGTGCCGCACAAATACGGAGGCATACATGGCACGCGAACTTACCGAAAAGCAAAAAAGAGTCCTATCTACCTTAGAAGCTTA
This sequence comes from Myxococcales bacterium, assembly GCA_023898405.1. Classification (NCBI taxonomy): domain Bacteria; kingdom Pseudomonadati; phylum Myxococcota; class Myxococcia; order Myxococcales; species Myxococcales bacterium. The sequence continues at coordinate 2,324,698 of CP060221.1, read as the reverse complement.
TTGGAACACCTATCAAGTGCCACCATCAATCTCAGACTTGGCTAAAGAGCTCGGAATTAATAAAGCTACTGCTTACGAACATCTCCTCGCTCTTAAAAAAAAGGGTTATCTGGTGCATCAAGCCCGAGCTGGTCGCACCTGGCGCCTTTCAGAAAAAGTGAAACAAAGCCTTTGTAATCATCTTCAGATCCCAGTGCTTGGTCGCGTATCGGCAGGCTTGCCTATTCTAGCCCATGAAAATATTGAAGAACACATTACGAGTGAACTTCCAGCGACCAAAGAACTTTTTGCTCTTAGGGTTGTGGGCGAAAGTATGATAAAAGCACACATCAAAAGTAATGATATCGTTATCGCTGACAAAACAGCTTCTGTTAAAAATAATGATATTGTAGTTGCTCTAATTGATGGAGAAGAAGCTACCGTTAAGCGATTTGAAAAAATTGGCAGCCTTATTCGCCTTATCCCAGAAAATAATGATTTTAAAATTTTAGAACTTGATGCAGAACGCGTACATATTTTGGGAAAAGTCATCGAGATCAGACGGAGCATAGCCTGAAAAGCTGATTATTTTTCTATACCCAGCAACATTTCTTTTAGCCAAGCAGGCCTGGAGCTTTTGCTTGGTTTTTCTTTTTTAAACATAATGAGCAGATCTGGATATAACCCCCTGCACCGTCAATTGCTGGCATCAAGGGGAGAACTAAAATGCTCAATGGAAAATATATTTTTTGCCTTTCATTTTTTCTAACAATTTGCCTGCATGTTCATGCTCGTGAAAATACAAAAAAAATTTCAGTACTGAGCTACAATGTCGCAGGATTGCCAGATTTTATTTCTCAATCTCACCCTAAGCGTTACACAAAGCTTATAAGTCCGTTGCTGAATGAATTCGACGTCGTTTTGGTACAAGAAGATTTCATCTATCACCGCGATTTAATTTCTCGCTCCCGCCATAGATATCTTTCAAAACCCGATTGCGACGTCTTCAGCAAAGGAGGACATCATTTTGGCTTTAATGCTTGGCATTGTTTAGTTGGACTGGGCGATGGTCTTAATCGTCTTTCCCAAATTCCATTTCTTGAGCTCAAACGAGTTACATGGAAAAAATGTTCTGGTTATTTAATGCGCTCTTCAGATTGCCTTACCACTAAAGGGTTTTCATTTGCATCGCATAAAATATCAAACAATTATTATGTGCATATCTACAATCTTCATGCTGATGCGGGTTCTCACAGAAAAGATAAAAAAGCTCGCTTATCAAACTTTCGCCAATTAGCGCAATTTATTAATCAACGTTCAACAAATCAAGCCGTGATTGTAGCAGGAGATACCAACAGCCTTTACTCTGACGAAAATAGTCCATTGGAAGAATTTCTTTTAAGCACGGGACTTAGGGATGCATGGGTAACACTCGGTTCTTCATCTCACGAAAGAATCGATAAAATATTCTTTCGTTCCTCCGAAACATTGAGTATTACTCCCTTGAGCCACAAAGTAGAAAGCAAGCGCTTTGTCACCAAAGATAATGAACCTCTGTCAGATCACGAGGCAGTATCAGTAAATTTCATGCTGAGTTATAGAGATTAATAAACGGCAAAATACAGCAATAAATGATTTTTTATATTTAAAGAAAACTCACTTCCAAGATGAGGTAGTAAAATAAAAGGGCTTCTCAAAATTGACTTTGTACAATAATTCACAGCATCGAGGCAAATGCCAAAATGCTGTGTAGATGCAGTCATTTTAATTTTTTGGAGCCGAGCTTGTGAAATATTTAATCAATACTCTCTTCGTGATCTCTTTTGTTTTCCCACTTTTTGCTCAAGATTTTCAGCAGGGCTCCTCTATCATAGATCTCGATCTCAATGCTGTTTATGAAATACAAGGCAGCAGCAAAAAATGTACATCCCACATTAAAATCAGTGAGAAACTTTTCGAAGCTTTACGATTAAAGAGATGGGGTTACCAGAATTGCGCGGACGGTTTTTCGAGATACTCCTTTTTTAATTCTAAAAGGCGTTCTGTTTACTGCAAGAAAGTTTCTGAAGGAAAAAATAGCTACTATGAGCTTAAAACCACCAATTACACCTGGTCGCATTTTAAAAAATACGTAGAAGTTCTTCAAAATGAAGCGAGAATTTCTGCTCTAGCAAGCCCCCCCAATTCAGCCGAAATCACATGTTATTCAGTCGATTTTAATGTGGGCGGAGGAATAGTAGTGGCTAAAAATTTCACAAGCGATCTCAATTTTGTCCACAAACAAAAAATAGAAGTCAATTGCATGGGCGAATGCATTAAGTTCTGTATCGAAATAAAAGCGCTGTACAATACGACAATGGATTGCGATGATTCAGAAAATATCACTATGGAATTCAAAAATAGAATTCTTGTTTTTAAAGATAGCTTTTTTCAAAAACACAATTTCTTTCTGCCCTATGATAATTTGCAATTTTTAGATATGGCCTACGATTCTTACTCTCAGGATTTAATTTTTCTTTGTTTCAACCCAAAAGAAAACTACCACGAAATAATTGTTTGCGATCCAGATGCAGGCACCAACGAAGACAAAATCCTTGGCAAAATAAAATTAGAACAGACTTCGCCCGAGGAGGAGCTTTATCTTACCGAAGCTTATAATCTGAAATATAGCCTTGTTGGACTGAAGAAATTGCCTTGAAAATAATTAGCCAACTTGAAAATAATTTCTGGCAAGATCAAATAATCTTCAAATGCTAAGCTCGACTTTAGCCGAAATTTGATGATTTGATTTTTCATCATCCACGTTATGCGGCCTGGCAAAGCGCTTGAAGAATAAGGTTGTCATCCTTATTGCTATTATTCAACAGCTGCATGGTGCCTGGACTGTTTTGAACATCGAATATAGTCACAATAGCGCTGCATAGTAAAAAAAGTGTCACTCATTGAACTAAGAGGGTAAGTATGACCCTCTATTTGCATTCCAGCCTGCGCGGGGATGACAAGTGATAGTATTTAAAAATGCTTTCTTTGCTTAGCTAAAAAATATTTTTAAAACACTCTCAAAATAAATTAAGAGCAAGGGCTATGATTTTATCAGCATGAGAAAGTTATTTATTTGCTCAAACTTTATAATATTGCTCCAGCAAAATTAATTGTGCCTTAACTTGAGCATTTTATTGAGTCTGGCAAAAATTAGGAAGACTACTTAAAACTCGGGGGAATTTATGCCGTACTCTTCATACCTTTTGATTGCATTAGGCGGTGCAAGCGGCGCTCTTGTTCGTGTGTTTATAAGCAGAATGCTTCCAGAAACTATCAATAACCTCCCTCTCCCCATTTTAGCGATAAACATTTTAGGATGTCTCTTGATGGGCCTTTTGGTGGAATTGATGGCGCTTGACTGGTCTTGGTCTCCCCAACTCAGCGCCTTTTTAGTACCTGGATTTTTAGGTGGGTTCACTACCTTTTCGTCCTTTGCTTTAGAGTTTGGCATACTTACAGATAAACATACATTTGGGCTTGCCTTTTCCTATGTTTTAGCAAGTGTTGTCGGCGGACTTTTGGCCTTTTTCTGTGGTCTAAAAATTGTAAGGCTCTTGAGTTAACACAAGAATTTTTAATATCGCATGTGAATCAAGATTCAAATGCTGCTCAATTTAATTCATCCTTGAAAAGTATTTGCCAAATAATTTGCTGCTGTGAACGCTTTTTTCGCCAAATTTTTTTTTTGATTCTACCACTAACAAGTACCTTCTTTTTAGTGAGAAAATCATGAAATATTTTATTGCCGTATCAATAATACTGTTATGTAACTCGTTGGCATCAGCAAAAACCCCACACTATGAATCTCTCCACAGAGATCTTGTAATAGGCGACAAAATAATAAATAATTCGGTGCTTAAAAAAAGCAAACTCATAAATATTGATTTCAGCAAAAGCATCTTAACTAATAGCGATTTCAATGATTCACATTTGCATAAAATAAATTTTAGCAGTGCATTTATTCAACTAGGAAATTTTACTAATACCGCTTTTACTCTTAGTGACTTTAGAAATGCCCAGATTGAGATTAGCTACTTTCATCAAGCAAAATTCTCAGGTTCTAAACTGCACAAGCTGGATTTAAGTGGGCTAAAAATTCAGTACAGTACCTTTACCCGCACATTATTTTATCGAGTAAATATGGAAAATACTTCCATAACAAAAACGGATTTATCTTATTCAGAATTTAGTCATGTTAATTTAGAGAATGCTCACATTCTTAATGTTGACTTTTCCAAATCAGAAATAAGTAATATGAATCTTAAAAACGCCAAATTAAGAAATGTAAATTTTAAAGGTGCACGAATAGACGGACTCAATATCACTGGCACTATGATTTATGATGAACGTATAAAAAACTATCGCAAGTTAAAGGTCAGCGATCTGGTAAATAGTGGCGCAGTCTGTGTTGGTACCAAAGCAATGTGGACACAGTATTTGTAAGAGCACATTTAAGAAAGCAGCATTGACATTATTTTTAGAGAATTTCACGCATGAATAGCCCATCACGAACGTATCGACAATACAGAACCTTTGGCGCACTCTGCGAGTGCGCGCTTTTAACGGTATAGAGACCAGAGTCTGTACTGCTAAAGAATATGATTAGAATTCTCAAAAAAGTGGGAAATCTGTACGTAGCTCTATAAATTTTCTAAATGGATACTTAGCTTTCCTACGTTCATACCCATTGTCCACTTCCAAAAAAATCTCTTTGATAACTTCCCTTTTATTTGGATCATAAATAAGCTGAATTTTGCTTAAGCTCTTGTAAAAATTGCTTAGGGAATGGCTAAAAACATAGGGCCGTTGAAATTTTGACTAAAGACTTCAAAGAGGGCCCTATGTTAACAGAACTTTTCTGTTCCCTACCACGTCTTATGATGCCAATGGCAAGCTTCTTAAAAGCAAGTTTTGGAAAGTGCAGTGGCACATCCATTATAGATTCAACGTCGATAAACGTATGCCATAATCGACGAATAATGCGGAACAAGGTTTTCTCGGGAGCGGCAGAACGAGGAAAGAGTACTATGGGCTGTTTTTTTGGTTTTAAAGTACACTTAATCACAACCATTCGAAAAAATATGAAAAAATAAACTCATGCCCTTGCTTGATAAAATCATGTTCAGAAAGCGATTTATTATAGAAACAATCAATGACAAATTAAAAAATGAATGCCAGACTGAGCATACACGACATCGTAGCCCAATAAACTTTTTGATAAATCTTTTAGCTGGCTTAACTTGCTATCAGATGAGACCTAAAAAACCTGCGCTAAAAATGCCGGCAAACCTGAATAAAATCTTAATCGCTTAAGCAAAACCTCATGATTGATCACATCTTTTTGTTGACAAAGTCGTTTAAGCATTTTCAAGTTTAATTTGATGTGATCAAGTTTTTCAATGAATCATATAAGAACAGAATTTATAGAATCAAATCTTGGTGATAAGCGCTTAACTAAGCGCCTTTTATCAATTGTTAGCTCGGTTATTGAAAGTCCAGAGAAATCTTTTCCTGAGGCATTTGGGAGTTCGGCAGAATTAGAGGGGTTCTATCGGTTTGTGGGAAATCCTTACATAGAAATAAAAGACATTTTAGAACCGCACAAGCAAGCTACTTTAAAGCGTATGTGCAATAAGAATAATGATATTATTATTGCGCATGATTCGAGTGAGTTTGTATTTTCAGGAAAGAGACGAGACCTTGGAACAACCTCACTAGGTAAAAGTGCAAGCTTCTTTGGTCATTTCAGTTTAGCTATTTCTGCGTCAGATAGAGAACCATTAGGTACATTGGGGTTGCATTGTTTTAAGCGCGGTGAAAAAATCAGTCCTTATGCACTCAGAAAAAAAGGGATTCTTACACAGACTCAGTCTCGTCGCCTGCCATCGGAAAAACAAAGATGGAATGACGCAATCGATAGCATTTCTAAACTCAGCGAAAGCGCTAAAAATGCAATCCACGTATGCGATAGTGAAACAGATAGTTATGCTTTGCTTGCTGATTTATCGAACAAAGAACATCGATTTATTGTTAGGGGCTGCTATGACCGCGCCCTTGTAAACGGCAAGCATTTACGCGAGGAATTTGCAGAAGAAAGCAGATTGTTTTCTAAAGAAATACATCTTTCTAGAAGAAATAAAAAATCCGGCGGGGCTAATAATAAAAGGCTTGTTAAAAGAGATGCCCGCAATACGATAGTAGATATTAAAGCAAAACAAATTACATTAAAAAGATCAAACTGTGTAGATAAAAAATATGCATTATCTTTAGATATAAATGCTGTTCTTATTCTAGAGCGAAATCCGCCTAAAGATGAAAAGCCTATTGAATGGATTTTACTCACTCAAGAACCAATCGCTTCGCGCCAAGATATCGAAAAGATTATCGAATGCTATTGCTCACGTTGGGTCATAGAAGAATACTTTAAAGTCCTTAAAACTGGATGCTCATATGAAAAAAGACAGTTAGAAAGCTTTCACAGCCTGAAAAATTGTTTGGGAGTCTTTATACCAATAGCCTGGTTTCTCCTGCGGCTACGCAATAAAGCAAATGAAGCAAATAGCTCACCAGAACTTTATATACCGCCTCCATTATTAGCTATGCTGCAAAATTATACCGCGGAATCATTGCTTACTGTCGATGAAGTTTTAAGGCAAATAGCAAGGTTGGGAGGACACATTAAATATAACGGTCCTCCTGGATGGCTCGTCTTATGGCGAGGGCTTAGAGAACTTTATGCTATGTATAAAGGTTACCAAATCGCCGAATCTATCTTGTCAACAAAAAGATGTGATCAATCATGAGAGCAAAACTCAGATTAGATAATACATTTGAAATCTTAATACTTTTAAAGAATCAATATTTTTTTTGTCAACATAAAAAAAGCCACACTTATCGATGTGTAGCTTTTTTCATTAAACAAACCATCAATTACTGAAGCTTGTGTTCTTTGCTCATGGATAAAATTGTTTCGGCATTGATATCACCTTTAAGCAACCAACCATTGACAAGAATCCACGGAGTTCCCCTGAGCTCGGCTTTCTCTGCGCCTAACTTAATATCTTGATTGATCTGATCATCATATTTTTGATCATTAGCTTTTAAATCAGCCTCAAATTTATTTACGTCGCAACCAATTTCTTTAGCCCAAGCTGTAAACATCTTATTGAGCTGTTCAGGATTTTTTTCTTTTAAGTCTGATTGATGAGCAAAAATCTTTTCTGACATAGCCCAAAATTTATCGTTTCCTTGTTCACCGGCGGCAAAGGCAGCTTTTGAAGCAGGACGCGCACTAGCATGACGGTCAAATGGAAAATGCTTGAATACAAGGTTGACTTTTCCCTGCAGTTTTTCGTTATTTACCAACGTTCGCAAAGCAGTATCGGCCATTGCACAATAGGGGCACTGAAAATTACTAAAAACAGTAACGCTTATAGGTGCATCTTTTGGCCCGAGAACAAAACTGTTTCCTACTGGAACATCAAAGGCTTCTTTTTGAACTTCCTCTTCCTCTTTCGGTGGGAAAATAACTTTTTCTATTACATCAATCCTGGCTTCTGCTTGCGTTAGTTTATCAAGCAAATACTTTGTCACTAGCCCGCCGGCCACCACTACAGCCAGCAGAACCAACAAGCTAATAAGCAGACTTTTCTTATTATTCACAATTATTCTCCTCAATCAAAAATAGTGTCGTTAAATAAGAGATACGACAGCTCACTATAGCTAATACCATGCCCGCGCTTAGGCAATGGGTTATCAATCAATCACTCTTTTACGCATTTTAAGCAGCTTAGATTACAACTGACTATTTTAATATTATTTTTTGACATCAAGAAACTGCTTTAAAAATCAAAACAGCAGTATTTCTAAGCCATTTTAGAGAAATATTTACAATCGCTAAATAAACATAAAAAATTATCAAAAATAAACAGTTATTCTTAATCATTTATTGGTCTTTTGATTTCTTTAACCTGGCCAAGGCGCAATGGACCTACTATCATTTTAATACATTTGAACTAGTTTCCCTTGTTTACAATGGACAAACCTTTTTACACAATTATTTTGAAGAGCTAAAGCCAAATTTAAATCATACCCACGATACGGGAAAACTGTTCCGCATATAGCTTTGGAGCGGGGACATGTAGACATTAGTATGGTTATCCCGCATCAAATCCCAAGCTTAATATTCAAAATAATGAATACAGTGAGATGGTAACTCATATTGCCTTTCGGTATCTCCCGGAGAGTAACCAAAATATTCTTGAGCAAAACACTGATATAAGCGTAAAAAACAACAACGACCCGACCGCAATGGATCTTGCTTTTAAGCTTGATAAAGAGTCAAGATTTGATCCTGAATTATATAAAAGATTATTCAGGATCTTCATCTCTGATAGAAATATTTTATGTGCGCTAGAAAATTTGGCTATTCTATAACTTACAAACTACCAGATATGATGGCACATGTATCAGACAACAGATAGTCATAAAACAATGGATATAATCTGTATATTGCGCTTACAGCAGTAATGGTTGCCCCGCATTTTATCAGCATGTTGGAAGAAAAAGACAACATATCTTTTGCGCGGCTCCACATACTTTTGCTTGGATTTTTAATACCGGCCTCAATCAGATCTTCAGAGAGTACATGAAATTCATAAATTTCATTGCGTAAAAGTTGCAGATATAATTGAGCCTGTTCACTATTCATTCCGCAACTAATTTTTTCAAACTGTATCTGGGCTAGCTCACTGATCTTGCGATATTCCATTGCATCTCTTTTTAAAGATTCTTGATGAAAACTTTCAACGAGATCTTTTATGCTATCTTCTATTTCCAAAGCCTGCTTTTCAGCAAAGTTCTTGATTGCACAGAGCTCATCCTGCATTGACTTTAAGCTATTGGCAGTATTGCTTGCATGCAAAAATGACGCACAAAATAAAACTAAAACAATGAAATTTTTCACAACTATCCTCCACCAAAACTATGCTGAAGGATTATTGTCAAACACACAGTAATTTGGTGATAATGCGTCTCATTTTTGAAATCAATTATTTTTTTTAGAACATCTCTTACTTTTAAATAAAAACTGTTTCTTCTCCTAACCAAGACTGGCGCTTTATTATGTTTTCTTCACCGTCTTGAATACTAAGTTTACACTGATGAGTAGGTACATTGCTGGGCCATAATTTAAGCTGAAACAATCTTTTTTTGCGAGCGTATACTATTTCAACTTCTTCGTCGGGCTTTAAGGCACTTGCAAGCTCTGGCCAATTTTTTGCATCGATCCGAATAGAATTTATAGCAACGATCTCATCAAAAGGAGCAAGACCTGCCTTCATTGCCGGCCCTTCCAGCTCCACAAAAGTGATCAGCGCTCGCTGATTATCATCAAAACGAATTTTACAACCCAAATGAGCGTTCATACGAGTTTTGTCATCGACAAAAATTTCATCTGCTTCCATGGCTAAACTAACGCCATTATGATTAAGGAGTTTTTCCAAGGGGGCATCCTCAGTGCCACTCAAAAAGCGTTCTTTAAACTCATTAATGTCAAGATCGCCAATTTCTTTGAGCATATCCAAAAATTGTTCCTCAAACATTCCATGTCCATCGCCATAAGCAATAAAAACAGACCGCATTACATCATCGAGTGTTTTCTTATTACTGTTTTTAAAGCGGATAAAAAGGTCGAGATAAAGCGCTACAATAGATCCTTTTAGATAATAACTGGTAGTTGCATTAGTGCTATTTTCATTAGGACGATAAAATTTTATCCATGCATCAAAACTGGCATCATAGAGTGATTGAGTGAAGCGGCCACGATTTCTCTCGAGACGAGTTAGATTTTTTGACATAAGCTCCAGATAACTTTGTTGAGAAATAAGCCCAGCCCGCCTCACTAAAAGCTCATCATAATATGATGTAATCCCTTCAAAGATCCATAAGGATTCTGTATAGCATTCTTCGTTGAGATTATAGGGCACAAAAGATTTGGGTTTGATGGCCTTAACATTCCACGCATGAAAATACTCGTGAGAACAAAGCCCCAAAAAATTGCGGTATTGAGCATCGGGCTCTTTGAGCCCATACTGCGGCAGAGCATTAGAAGAGGATAAAAGCATCGATGAGTTGCGATGTTCAAGGCCGCCATAACCTCCTTCTTCAAAACGAGCTATAAATAAATATTTATCAAAAGGCGACTGTTTAAAGAGAGCGTGATGCTCAGCACATAATTTGCTCAAATCACGAACCAAACGTTGCTCATCAAAAGGACGAACATCCCCTACCAGCACTATTTCATGCGGAATATCTGCCGTCATAAAAGGCAAACGTTTCATAGCGCTTACCTGAAAAGGAAAATCGATCAACTCTTCGTAGTTTTGAGAGTGGTAAGTCCCAAAACCCCTGGCATCTACTTTTAAAGCTGGCATTGTTGTTGCAACATTCCACGTCTCTTGCCTGGGAGGAGGGATGCTCACGCTGTATTCAGAATCCTCAAGGCCTTCGGGGCATAAAAATAAAGCTGTCCCGTTAAAAAATGCTTGCTGATTGTCAATATATGCTGCGCGAATAGATGAATCAAAGGCATAAACTTGATATTTCACTATGATGTTGGAGCTTTCGTTATCGAGCTCAAAAGTATTTTTATTTATTTTTTTATAGTTAATTTTTTCATCTGAGTCCAAGGCTTCAAAAGATACGATGTGCTGCGCAAATTCCCGCACCATATAACTTCCGGGAGTCCACACTGGCAATGATAAACGCTGTCGTACTACTGCATACGGTATATGCATACTCACATTGAATAGATGGGCATTGTGATCACTTAAATCAATCATGATTGAAATAGGATTTTTTTTCATAAGTTTCCTCGTTGAGATAAGCCTAAATTAGTTTTCAACACACAAGAAAATTGCTACAACTTTAGCTATTTTTACAGCTAACACAAATCTTCTAAGCAACCTCCGAGAAAAAATAAAAAATCCCTAGCTCCAATCCGTTGTGGAATTTATGCGAAGAGACTGTTTTAAAAATATTTCAGGAATGTAACTTTTGACAGCTCGAAAAATCATTTTTGGCGCATGATTCTGTAACTTTTAAGTTTGAAAGCAAACATCGCTACTTTTTACCTTGACCAATTAAGCGTTGGCAGCATCGCTCCAAGATATAAATACCCTCGGAGCTTTTCTGTAAATTATTTTCTTAAATTTTATGAGCCTTTTATGAAAAATATCTTCAACTATGCTTCAAAGGATTTACAAACTTATTTACAAGAAACTGCGTGAAGCTGAATATTCCCGCCGCCTAAAATCACTTCACCATATTCCAAACCGTTTTCAACTTTAAGCCAAAAAGTATCGCTTTTACCTGGTTCTCCGTAATCGGAAACAATAGCCTCGTATGTATAGTTTTTATCCTGATTAACGCTTGCTAATCCCCTAATCAATCTTGTATTTTTGTCGAGAGACTCATAGGATAAAATCTGCACGCCATGAATTTTTGTCTTACTTTTATGGTCAACAAAGTTCAAATGTCCCCATAGATTTCCATTTTTAATTCCACCAGCAATGGCAAAATTTCCTTTGTTATTTTTGTCGACATTTATCCATCCACCACCGGTAATAAAATCGCCTTCATTGCAAAGCTCTTCACTTCTGCATTCTATAGCAGCTCTCGCAGAAGAAATAACGACATCTAAAATCCCATCGACGATTATATGAAGGGCATTTACCGTAATCCCTGTTTCATCTTCAATTTGCTCGTTAATTATAATTCTGCCGACCAGTAAATTATAGATTTGATTTTTTTCTCCTGTAACAATAACTTCTTTATTGTTTATATTTAACCCAGCAACCTCTGACACACCAAACAGCTCGTTGTCACAGGTTTGATAGGCCCTTGCTGCCAAAAAATTTGCCTTGACAGAAATAGCCCCCAGCAAATCAAGATTTATACCTACATCAGCTACCGAAGCTTCAGATTCGCTAATATTTCCATCTCCAATGCTCGTGGCATGTAAAACATTGCCAAAAAACGTGCCTAAGGAGCTTAAAGGAAAACCCACCTCTAAAAGTGAATCCTCTAACTGCCCTCCTTCGCTCGGCAACTCTTGGGTATCAATAAGAGACAAGGGGATATTTAATATCTGAGCACCCAACACCTTAGCTCTTCCGCCATAGGAGACTTTGTCTTCTAACAAACAATTTTCAATACTTTTTGCGACCATTGGCAAACTCAACGACAACATATTGAAATTAAATACCAACAAAATCTTTACAAATCTTCCCATCATCAGGTCCTTTTTTACAGTTTTCTACCCTAGATAAAATATATGAAATATTTTTGTTTGCTTCTAATTTAATTTTTCTTACTTGAATTCATATGAGAATATCAAAAGCCTAGCTCCCATCTCATCAATCCAATTTTTATCGAGCCATCAGATCGATATCTGCAAGCTTACCCTGCCTTTGAAAGTCGGGATGCACCATTATTCCAAGCTCAGCACGAATAAAAGGTAAAATATCTGAATGTCGTCTCATTATGTTGATATCAGAAGCATCTTTTATTTCCACTGGATGAATAACTAACATTTTGTTTTTTAAATTCATTCTATGCTCTCTCTACATTGAATACTGAGTACATCTACACCTATCAAAACTAATAAGAACACATAAAAATCATTTATAAATTATTATCTAATCAAAAGTTGTTATATTTTTTCATACATGTTTTTATTAATGTAGATTTTCGTCGTTAGTTTTTTAGACGAAATAATTTTGGGGGAAATTATGTTTTTGAAAACAATTTCGGCTTTTTGCTTAGCATCTTTTTCTGTATCAGCCTTTAGCGATTTCAATGCACAAGATCTTGGTCCCTGCCAAGCTGCAGCCTATGGAACTACTACCAGTGGAAGCGCTGGTGATAGTACACTTTTATCCTTTGATTTATCGGATGGAGCTGGAACAACCATTGGTACCATAACTGGTAATGGTATCCATCGTGTGACTGCCGTAGAATTTTCTCCTTATGGTGTACTCTACGGAGTTGGCGAAGATGTTGATAATGCAAGTTCACTAATTGTAATTCACTGCATCACCGCTAAATCATTAGAAATTGGACCTACAGGTATTCCTAGCGGCCAAACCATTACTGACTTAAGCTTTGATAGCAACGGTGTGCTTTGGGGTTATGCTCACGGCGGAAGTAATCCCGATACTGTTGGAACCATTAATCTTGGCACTGGTGCATATACGGCTGTTGGACAAACAGGCATCAATACAGACAACGGTAATGGCCTCTTTCATGATGCGTCGGGTAATCTCTATCATGCAGGTGGAACCAACTTAAGCTTACTCAATCAATCAACCGGTGCTGCCACTACAGTTACAGCGCTCTCATTTACAGCACCAGGCAATGACAATCCACGATACACAGCATTAGATATAAAGAATGGTGTTGTTTATGGTGCACTTAATGATAAACCAAACGGATCAGGATCTCAGCCTGACAACTACATTGTAACATTTAATATTGCCACGGGCGGCATGGCTTACTTAGCAAGTCCAATCCTCAACGCTCCAAACAATACTGCAGGATTTTCCATTAACCCCAATTACTAAGAGATTAAAATTTAATCTTTGCAGCGAACGTCTTAAGCGTTCGCTTTTTATTTTTAGCAAATTTTTAACGACGAATTAGAATCAGCATATAACGCACGAAAATAATTTATTTATGCCAAGCCTAGCTATTCATGCTCTTTGCTACAGCTTCACCAACTTTTAAACCATCGATAGCAGCAGATAAAATTCCTCCCGCATAGCCTGCACCTTCTCCGGCTGGATACAAACCTTTCATATTTACACTTTGAAAATCTTCCCCTCGCTTAATACGCACAGGAGAAGATGTTCTGGTTTCAGGAGCTGTAAAAAGTGCATCATCCCTGGCAAATCCGGGAATTTTTTTATCAAAAGCTAAGATAGCCTCTCTGATGGCAGTCGTTGCAAAATCAGGCAATAATCCCGCTAAGTTTGTGAGCTTTACGCCTGGTTTATAAGATGGCACCACATCTCCCAGCTTGGTAGAAGATCTATTGGCTAAAAAATCGCCCACTAGTTGAGCGGGTGCGTTATAGTTAGAGCCACCCATTAAAAATGCTTTTTGCTCAATAGAGCGCTGCAAATCAATACCAGCCAAAACGGAGCTGGGATAATCACTAGGATTAATTCCCACCACAATACCGCTATTGGCATTTCTCTCAACGCGGGAATATTGACTCATGCCATTAGTCACGACGTGACCTACTTCGGAAGTTGCTGCCACCACAGTACCACCAGGACACATGCAAAAGCTATAAACGGAACGTCCATTTGCGCAGTGGTGCACCAGCTTATAATCTGCTGCCCCTAAGAGCGGGTTTTTAGCAAAAGCACCATATTTACACGCGTCGATCATGGATTGAGGGTGCTCTACACGAAAACCAATCGAAAAAGGCTTGGCTTCCATATAAACGCCAAGCTCATTGAGCATTTTAAAGCTTTCTCGAGCACTATGCCCTAAGGCTATCACCACATGGTGACTATTTATCTGCTCACCATTAGAAAGTTTTACCCCGCTTATCTGTTGATTTCTGCTCAGCAAAGTTTCAACCTTTGCCCCAAAGCGAATTTCTCCGCCTAAGGACAAAATTTTAGCGCGCATTTTCTCTACCATGGAAACCAATCGCAAAGTACCAATGTGAGGTTTCGAAATGTATAGAATTTCTGCAGGTGCTCCAGCCTCGACAAATTCTGTTAATACTTTTCTTCCTCTAAACTCAGGATCACTTACCAAACTGTGAAGCTTGCCATCAGAAAAAGTACCTGCACCACCCTCGCCAAACTGAACGTTAGAATTTGGATTCAAGATACTCTTTCGCCATAAAGCGAAAGTATCCTTGGTTCTTTGTCTAACAATTTCTCCACGCTCTAAAATAATTGGCCTAAAACCTAGTTCGGCTAAAATTAAACCTGAGAATAAACCACAAGGGCCCATGCCCACCACTATGGGTCTCTCTTTCACATTTTTATAAGCTCGAGCAGGGAATTTATAAGAAGTATCGGGTGCTATGCTTATTTTTTCGTTCTTTTTTACTCGACGTAAAATCGATTCCTCATCAAGCACCTCTACGTCCACAGTATAAATTAAAAAAATATTTTTTTTATTGCGCGCGTCTATGCCGCGTCGAAAAACTTTATAGCTAATAATTTCGTTATTTTTTACCCCTAGCTCCTGAGCAATAGCTTGAGTTAATTCTGCATCATTATGCTTGAGTGGAAGTTTTATTTGTGTAAGTCGTAACATGGTATTTCTCGTTAATTGCAATGACTGACTAAAAGAATTTGGGTAGTACAAGAAAAAGTTAAGCCAAACTTTTTTACCCAACCTCTACAACAGATTATGCCCATTCACAATCGAGCGGATTACCAAGCCAATAATTGAATTCAAATCGTTTTATACAGCTCCTAAAACCCTTGCAAGTATCGAACTCATTCAGATGATTTCGAAGAGTCAAATAGCCAAGAATACCGATCTATCAAAGCATCAGAGACTGTTTGAAAAATACTTAAAGTCGACATTTAATTTATCTCGCTTGGCTTGGATCATAGCAGGCAGCATATGACCTTTTCCGCTATGCTTGAATTTATTGCCGTCGCTTGATAAGGGGCTCAAGAAAAAAATGAATAAGCTTTGCTTCTAAAGAGAAGTTCCGCCACTATGAGCCAAAAATGCTTTCGAAAGCTTGCAAAAAAATTTCAAAACGACCTCTTAACAATTTGACGCCTTAACTATTCAACCACCAATCAAACGAAAACAGATTTCTAGTCATTTTTTATTTTTACGACATAGATAAAAATTAACATAATTTTAATTATAGGTTTTCAGAACGACCGCAAACACCAGATCAAGACCAAAAACCAGGGTTGGCAGTATTTGAACTGACTAAGTCGATCCTATACTACACTAGCTGCCGTTAGGGTTGATTGGCATCATTTTTGCGAGCTGGTGTTTATGAAGGTTAGCCGAAAGGTCTAAATTTCAACAATTTATAATGCGCAGTTTCCTAAATTATCATTATTAGAGCAAATAATAGGTGGGTTTTTCTCTATCTCTATTAGCTCATGATACATGGGCAGCAAGTAACTAACGAACTTTAAGGCTCCTTCTATAGCATTATCTGATAACGGTCTTTTATTAAATATTTGCTCTCGTGTGTCAAAGAGATTTTTTTCATCCCCCGTATCAAGTATTGTTTCGGCCAATTTTGTGGAACTAAGATTTTTTTGGTTTTCTAAATAAGAAAGTCTCTTTTTGCTCTCTTTCAATACACTAAAAACAGAGTTAACTTTCTTACCTTTAAATTCAGCCGTTTTATTAAAAATTTCTGGTTCAAAAATGATTTTCATAATTTTGGCGTTTTTAAGCATAGCGAATAGTGGTGAAAGCTCAGGTTTGTCTTTCGCGTCAATAATAAAAACCATATCAAACACAGCTATTTGAATAACAGAGCAACTTGGTAGAGAATTTTTCTTTAATTTTAATTTAGGTGAATAAATATTCTTTATTTCAATAGCAACTTCATCATAGTTGCTAATAATATATGTGAACACTTCTTTTATTTCATCATTTTTTGAGATAGGTGTTACAACCAAAATCATTTCAAAATTATATTTCTTACCACTAAATATACCAGAGCATAATAACAATTTTTTTTCCAAGAAAATTTTTCCATATTTATCATAATATTTTGCTAACTCATCATTATTCTCTAAAGCATACAGTAATTCCTCATAAACCGGCCTTAAGTAAACCACATCATTAAGAGCATAAAGCATGCGACTTTCAGTTAACGGCCGAGTTTTCCATTTATGATCAATATTTTTATCAATATCAATCTCAGTTAATCCTCGTAAAAGATTGGCGTAACCGCGAAATTCACTCATGCGGCACTCTTTGGCCATTGTTCCGGTGTCTCGGCACGAGTTAAAATAAACTTTACCTGGTATTCCTCTTGATATCATTTCTTTTTTTAGAAGTTCTAAATCCTTCCTCATGTCATAAAATACCTTAAAAATTTTGGGGTTTTGCATAAGTTTATAAAAGGGCGACAGATCTAAGTTTTCACATAAGACATCAATAGCGAAGGCCAATTTGGGTCCCCCTATTTGAATAAGGCATAGTTCTGAATTATTTACGAATTCAGTATCCAAAGTGATGAACTCTGCAGATTTAAGTTCCTCACAATAGCTCACAAGCTTTTCACTAGAGGTCACAGGAGTCATTACTAGTTGAATCAAATAATTGTGCCTCTCATCGGTAAATTTTCCCCGATATTCGACCATTAAGCTTTGAATTATTTCATTGTTGTTAATTTCAAAGTTATCCTCAACCACATCTTCGTTAGCGCCATAAAGAGACCATGAAACACCTTCAAAAACAATTAAAAATAATGTAAACAACAAATAAAACTTTTTCTTTTTCATATTAATATTCCAAGCAAAATTTCAACAATAAATCGCGCATCATAATTGCAGTTTTTCCTCATACCATACACTTAAAAACGGAATGTTCTAGTACTTAAAAGCACTTTTTACCTGATTGGAATTTACCAAAAACCCAATATTTAGAACCGAAACAATAATCGGCTGCTCAGAAAGTAGACATAATAACTTTTATAGCTTTACACTGCTTTAGCAACAAAAAAAGCGGCCAAGCCGCCTTCAATTTTATTGAATCAAAAAAACTACCTTTTTTGTTGTGCGGCATTGAGTAGCTGTCTTTGGATTTCTGGTGGCAAACCTTCAAATCCCTGGACGTTCTCATCAATAACGGGAAGCTTAGCTTCAATTTTTTTAAATGCCTTAACTCCTTTATTAAGAAATTCTAGTTTATCTTCTTTCACTATATAAATAAGCTTATCAATCGTGCCCTTAACTAAATACTCGCCTTTGGTTTTTGTTCTCACTGCATACAAAGCATAGGAATGACCTTGCTTATCACTTACTTCTACCAATGGAATATTTTGCCATTGCGCATTTTGCGGCAGATCTTTTTTGTCATCAGCCACTCCTACCGCTTTTAAATCCACTATTTCAGATAAGAAAGTCTCTGGAGAATTTTTATCGAATTCAAAACCCTGAGCTAAAGTTTTGGGCTCCATGAGCTGCCACTCATTTTCGCTTTTCTCTAGTACTACGCGAGATTTTTTGTCGGCCAATGAAATTTTGGCGATGTCGTTTAGATTAAAATTGATGACCGATAGATCACGAACATCATTGATACTTCGATTGACTCTATCAAAGCTGCTTTTAGCAATTTCAAAGATTTGTTCTTTGCCATCAACCACAACCAAAAGTTTTTCTTTTTCAGCAGAATAAATTTTATATGAGTAGCTTGTGCCATCTTTGTCTTTAAACGAAACTGATGCCAGTGGTTCACCAAGCATTTTTTTCTCATCAATAAAGCCACTTGCCCTCAATGTAGCCGCTGCCCGCACAATAGCCGTTAAGGCTGCCCCATCAGCTCTGTACGAGGATGGAAGTCCGGACTGATCGGCTGCAAAGTTCCACTGTTCGCCCTCTTCTTTCTTTTCCAAATGAAGCGAGCGTTCTTCTATTTTAAGCTCAAACTCCCTTAGATCAATCGGATTAATTGAAAGAAGAGTTCTTTCTCGCCAGTCGATCGCATTATTTCTTATCAGTTGCCAAAATTGAGCTTTAACAACGTAGACATCTTTTGACTGAGGTTTCTTAGCATATCTACCACCATGAGCAGTATTATTTCCAAACTCAAGCGTCCACACTATTTTTTCACCAGATTTAATCGCGACCGATACCATAGTATCGGGCTCTAGACCTAAGTCCTTGAGTTTATCAGAAAGTTCAGTCACATAGTAAGATGGTTTAAGAGCTAAGGCTGCTCCTAGCATACTTGAGACGTGATTTTTATCAGCATCCACCAAATGCTTATTGTCGCCTTCACCGATCTCGAGCATCCACGTATCACCATTTTTAACTAATACTGCTTGATGTTTACCGCTAATTTCTATGCGATCAACGTTACTTTCTTTAAACTCCGGCAGTTGTAAATGTTTAACTCCAACACTTACTTTTTCTTGTCTAGTAAAAAAATAAACTGCACCTAATAAAACAACGAGCCCCAAAATAATCCATGTATTTCTATTCATAAAATTACCCCTAGCCCTTTCTCAAAGATTGTCTACGAGATTCACGCAAACGCCACCGTAACAATCCGTAGAGCGCTAATAAAAATGGTACTCCTAGAATATTTCCATATTTTACGCCTTGTCTTAAACCGTCACTCAAGTCTGCATCCAAAGGAGCATCGTTAAAAGTACGAGAACGCATTTCCAATAAAGCACTGTCTGCAAGCATCCAATCAACCATATTGAGAGCAAGCACCTGATTAGGAACAGTTAAAAAATCATCCCAGAGAAAAGATGAAGTACCAGCGACAATCAAACGAGATTCGAGTGTTTTTTCATCATTTAACGGCTTTTCATCTTTGGAGGCTCTTGTGGGCATAACACCACGCGCTTGAACAATAAGAGAATAAGGGCCATCAGGAACGATATTGGCTGTCCCCCAATCACGACGAGGATTTAGATCAAAAGGCTCTTTTTCTAACCAAGAGACTTTGCTCGAGCGAGCGATAACCTCGGTGTTCAAGCCTGCTTTCTCTGTAATCTGAATATTGGCCACAAAAGGTAAAATCACTCCAGTAAGCCCTTTAGTGATAGGGCTTTCAAAAGAGAGATTTAATAACTCTGGAACAAAAGGATATTTGACGGGCAACGAGAAAGAAAACCCTCCACGGTTTTCTTGCATATTGAGCGATGCACACGAAGCATCTGCAACTAAGCTAGACTCAACCGTAATTCCATAATCACTGAGGAGATCAAACATGGAGTTGTCTAATGTGTGAGCACTAGGCTGCTGTTGGAAAGTTCTCGGATCAATTTTTACTCGGTCCATCAAAAGCGCTGCGCTTTTGCCCTTTCTCAAAAAGCTATCTATCTTATTAGCTCCTTGCTCCCCAAATTGAGACTTCTCACCGAACACCAAGAGCGCATCAATATCATCGGAAATCTCTTCCTGTGAGCTCAAAGAAACTTCTTCCAAAACGACATTTTGTCGCAGTGCTTCACTCAACTTCGTGATGCCAGCACCAGATGGATCTCTTACGAGACCTACTTTAGGCATGCGTTCGCGCACAAGCTTACGCATAAGCCCTGTAAGATTTTTTTCTAAGTCAGCTAAATCTTGGACAACAGGAATAACCTCATGTTTATCCTGATAGCGAACTACAATACCCATATAGGCACGTTTTGTTTGCTGTTCGTCGTCTTCAATCACTCGAATTTCAACGGCTTGCAGACCTAAATCAGCCAATTCACTTTCGATACTTGTGGGCTCTCTCACAAGACGGCCAAAGATGTCCCGCTTCATTTCTTTCTTTTTAGCTTTATCTTCTAAAGTTTCTGAAGCTGTGGGGTCGCTAAACTCAAAAGCGAATTTGCCATTTTTTGATGCTGCAGCATATTCGGCTAAAAGGTCATTTACATAGCGTGCTTGCTGAGCATATGGCGGTGGCAAACCTTTGCTAAAGTAGGCACTGACAGTTAGGACATCTTCTAAACGAGCGACCGTTTCAACCGATGCGCGAGAAAGAGTAAATTTGTGATCACGTGTTAGATCAATACGGAAAAAGCTGTGCAATAAAATAAGATTGATCAGTATCAACACCGCAACGAGACCAACCACAAAAACCGCTGAACCATTATTTTTCTTTGTTTTCATGTGCTACCCCCTATCGCTTATCTCTTCTGAGGGAACGCTCAGTAAGAACTAAAAAGATTAACACCACACTCAAATAAAAAACCAAGTCTCGACTATCCACAACACCCCGAGCAATATTGTTGAAGTGATAGTCCACAGAAATATATTCAAATACTGCTCCAACCGACGCTGGCATCAAAACTGCAAACTTATCAACAAAGTAAAAAAAGAAGCACAAGGCCAGCCCAATAATAAAGGCAACAATCTGATTTTTAGTAAGCGAACTTGCAAATAATCCCAAGGATAAAAATACGCTCGCCAATAAAATTAAACCCAGATATCCGCCAACAACGGGACCATAATCAAAATGAGCATCAGCAGGAGTGAGCAGGGAAACACTAAAAGCAAAAGGCAGTGTAAAAATAAGACCCACCATAACAATGCCCAAGGCCGCAAAAAATTTTCCAAAAACCACTTGAAAATTACTCACCGGCAAGGTCAAAAGTTGCTCAATGGTACCACTCTTACGTTCCTCTGAAATAAGACGCATGGTTATAGCAGGCCCAAACACGACAAAAAGCACCGGAGCTACACCGAAGAAGCCTCGCATAGAAGCATAGCCACCTAAAAAGAGCGTACTAAAAAACAAATAACCTAATACCAACAAGAATACGCCTAAAACCACATAAGCAGCTGGCGAATTAAAGTATGCTTGAAAATCTCTTCGAGCAATACTGCATGTAATACCCATAATTTCTCTCCCATTTATGCTTTGGTGGTAAGCCTTCTAAACGTTTCTTCTAAAGAAGCTTTTTGCCGTTTCATTTCCAAGAGCGATGCTCCTGAATCCACCACTGTCTCAAAGATCTGACGACGAGGATCACTATCTTCGTAACGAATACTCAAAGCACAATGCTCTGGCTCCTCCGCTTTTTCATCGCTTATCTTTGTAATCCCTTTTAGTTTACGTAGTTGTTCCTTGAGGCGTTCTATATCGATCTGTGCTTGCTTATTGGGAACAAGCTCAAGATAGATCGAACCAAAATTGCCACTGGCCAATTGTTCTGGGGTGTCATCGGCAACTAACAGACCATTATTGATAATCAAAATCCGCTGACAGGTTGACTGTGCCTCTTGCAGAATATGAGTGCTCATAAGCACCGTAGTTTCTCTACCTAACTCGGTAATTAGATTACGTATTTCGATAATTTGATTTGGATCCAGACCACTTGTAGGCTCATCGAGAATAAGCAACTGAGGCTCGTGAAGGATGGCCTGTGCAAGTCCCACACGTTGCCTATATCCCTTTGACAACTGACCTATATCTTTGTGAAAAACATTTTTGATTCCACAGCGTTCAATAACGCGCTCAATCTTATTTTTATGTTCGCTCTTCGGAATTTTTCGCACGTCAGCAATAAAATACAAATATTCCGCTACCATCATGTCCTCGTATTGAGGATTATTTTCCGGCAAGTAACCAATCATTGTCCTGGTTTCGAAGGAATTGTTGGCGACCTCGAGTCCACCCACTTTTACCGTCCCAATAGAATAAGGAAGGTACCCTGTGAGAATTTTCATAGTGGTGGATTTTCCGGCACCATTTGGCCCCAAAAATCCTACCACTTGCCCTTTAGGGACACTGAAATCTAATCCACGCAGCGCCTCAAAGTCACCGTAAGACTTTTTTAGCCCACCTATCTCTATCATGGGTTTCTTTTCGTTTCCCATAATACCTCCGCTCTGGCTTAAAAAATTTGAATAGGATACTATAACGATTTGGCTTATACGAAAAGCCCCAAAAAAAGCAACAGACAGCATGCACTATGCAGCTGCCTACTTTTAGTGATTTAACAGTTACTTATTTACTCATTATTTCTCGAGTAATAATTACTCTTTGTATTTCGCTTGTTCCTTCGTAAATTTGAAATATCTTAGCATCGCGCATAAGTTTTTCCACAGGATATTCTTTATTAAAACCATTACCACCGTACACTTGTACTGCATTGATACACGTTTTCATTGCTGTATCAGCCGCAAAACGCTTTGCGTGTGCTGCAAAAATTGTATTGCGCTGCCCCTTATCGATCTCACAGGCACTTCGCCACACCAAATACTTTGCAGCCTCAATTTCTGTTGCCATGTCAGCTAGCATAAAACCAACGCCTTCGTGCTGCCAAATGGGTATACCAAATGCGCGCCGTTCTTTAGCGTAAGAGATAGAATGCTCCATTGCTGCCCGAGCAAGGCCTACTGCTCCAGCAGACACTAAAGGCCTTGTGTAGTCAAAAGCTCCCATAGCTATTAAAAAACCATCGCCCTCATTACCAAGCCTATTTTTTGCCGAAACTTCTACTTCTTCAAATGTCACACTTCGTGTATCAGAAGCACGCTGCCCCATATTGTTTTCTTTTTTGCCAACAACAACACCTGACGCATCGGCTGGCACAATAAAAGCGGTTTTACCCTTGTGGCGTTTTTCTTTATCGGTAGTTGCAAGAACAAAAAACCATTTTGCATGACCGGCTCCGGTAATCCATACTTTTTGGCCATTCAAAATATAGCTGTCACCTTTTTTGACCGCAGTCGTTGCAATATTAGCAACATCTGAGCCTGCAGCAGGCTCGGTAACTGCATAAGAGCAAATGGCATGTTCCTTGGCAAAGGGCGCAAGCCACTCCTTTTTTTGCTCATCAGTTCCTGCAATAATAACAGGCATCTGCGCCAGAGAGTTTGCCGTCAACGCAGTTGTAATACCGGTACAACCGTAGCCAAGCTCTTCATCAATCAAACATGCATCAAAGGTGGAAAGGCCTTGGCCTCCAAATTTTTCTGGAATATGACAATTGATCAGGCCTATTTCAAAAGCTTTTTTAAGGAGTTTTTCTGGCCATTCACCCGTTTCATCGTGATGAGATGCAATAGGCCTAATTTCTTTTAGGGAAAAATCATGAGCGAGGGCTTTAAGTTGCTGTTGTTCACTTGTGAGATCAAAACTAACCATGTGCTACACCTCATTTTTTCTAGCATTTCTTAATCATTTATAAATAAATTCTTAAATTGTCGACCTAATAACTCATCATATTTAATTCAGCCTTGTCAGCATTCAAGCACTGTCTATGCTAAGGCCGTAAGCGTCATTCTTTTTGCCGTGGGGTAGCTGATGAATTCAAATAATTTTACCGAAAAACTCATTTCAGCTTTTAACGATGCCAATCAATTATGCCTGGATAAGAATCTTGCTGAGATTAATCCGCTGCTCATGGCCAAAGTTCTAATTGAACAAAATGGAGGTCTTGTTGGCGCTATCATCATTCATTTAGGAAAGGAAGGCCAATCATTTGCCGAAGCAGTAAACCGGGAAGTTGAGAAAAGCCCAAAAGTAAGCGGCAGTAATTCGGTATCCTTTTCTCCTTCGATCAATGAAGCCATGAGGAAGGCCCAATATCATCAAAAAACTTTTAAAGACGAATTTCTATCAACCGATACATTCTTTTTGGGGCTTTGTGAAACCTCTTTGCTAGCCTCCCTTATCGAATCGGCAGGCTTGAGCACAGAGCAAATTACGGAAACAATTAAACAAATAAGAAAGGGGTCTCAAGTGCAGGATCAAAATCCAGAATCCAAAGTTGGCGCATTAGAAAAATACACACGAGATATCACCAAAGATGCTCAGGAAGGAAAACTTGATCCTGTAATTGGGAGAGATGAAGAAATACGACGCACCATTCAGGTGCTCAGCCGCCGCACCAAGAACAACCCAGTTTTGATTGGAGAGCCAGGCGTAGGTAAAACCGCCATAGCTGAAGGAATTGCCCTGCGTATTGTCAAGGGCGATGTGCCAGACAGCATGCGTAATAAAAAATTATTAGCCCTTGATCTTGCTTCATTGCTTGCAGGATCGAAGTATCGCGGCGAGTTTGAAGATCGGCTGCGCTCAGTGCTCAAGGGAATCGAGAAAGAAAGCGGAAGAATCATTTTATTTATCGATGAGCTTCATACGCTTGTTGGTGCTGGTGGTGCTGATGGCGCCATGGATGCAAGCAACATGCTCAAACCCGCCCTCGCCCGCGGAGAATTGCGTTGTATCGGCGCTACCACGCTCGATGAATACCGCAAGTACATTGAAAAAGACGCTGCTTTAGAAAGACGTTTTCAGCCTGTGCAAATTGAGCAACCGAGCGAGGAAGATGCCATTGCTATTCTGCGTGGCCTTAAAGAGCGCTATGAAGTTCATCATGGTATCAGAATCAGTGATGCTGCCATTGTTGCAGCGGTGACTCTAAGTAATCGCTACATCACGCACCGACAACTGCCTGATAAAGCCATCGATCTTATGGACGAAGCAGCAAGCGCCCTCAAGATGCAAATCGAATCACTACCAGTAGAACTTGATGAACTGAACCGACAAATAACTAGACTCGAAGTTGCAAGACAGGCCCTAAGCAAAGAAAAAGATGAAAAAAGTCAGAGCCGCCTTAAAGACATTGAGAAAAATCTAGCAGAAACCAAAGAGCAAGCTCGCGTGATAGAAGCTAAATATCAGGCCGAAAAATCTATCTTGGAATCCATACGTAAAGCAAAAGAAAAAAGCGAAAAACTTCGACATGAAATTGAAGTGACACAAAGAGCGGGAGATTTTGAACAGGCAGCCCGTTTGCAGTACGGAGATCTTTTTCAAGTCCAAAAGGAAATCGATGAAAAAACTAAAGAGCTTGAAGCCGTACAAAAAAAGAGCAGCTTTTTGAAAGAGGTTGTGTCTGAGGATGAGATCGCTCAAGTAGTGAGTCGGTGGACAGGCATTCCTGTACAAAAAATGCTGCAATCAGAATCTGATCGTTTATTACATATGGAGGATGAACTCAAAAAGCGCATTGTCTCGCAAGAAAATGCCATCACAGCTGTATGCCAAGCCATACGGCGCAATCGTGCTGGATTAAGCGATGAGCGAAAACCTATCGGTTCATTTTTATTTTTGGGCCCTACCGGTGTTGGTAAAACTGAGCTTGCCAAAGTGCTCGCTGAATTCTTGTTTGACGATGCCAAAGCCATGATCCGCATCGATATGTCGGAGTATATGGAGCGCCACAGCGTATCACGCTTGATAGGAGCCCCTCCAGGTTATGTTGGTTATGAAGAAGGTGGACAGCTGACTGAGCCTATCAGACGCCGTCCATACTCGATTTTATTGCTCGATGAAATGGAAAAAGCACACCCAGAAGTATTTAACATTCTTTTGCAAGTGCTTGATGATGGACGTCTCACCGATGGACAAGGCCGCACGGTAGATTTTCGTCACACCATTATTCTTATGACATCAAACATCGGTAGCGAATTTTTGCAAGATGGTGTGAGCGATAATGCTCAAAAACAAGTGCTTGCCATGGTAAAACAACATTTTCGCCCTGAATTTTTAAACCGTGTTGATGATCTGATTTTATTTTCAGGCTTAAGCGAACAAGATCTCTTGGGCATCATCGATATCATGATGCAAAAGCTGACTGTCAGACTCAAACGCCAAGATCTGGCACTGCTTATTTCTGAGAGTGCTAAAAAGGAACTGGCTCATCGCGGTTACGACAAAGCCTACGGAGCTCGACCATTAGAGCGGACTCTACAGAGGGAGGTAATCGACAAAATCGCCAAAGCCTTGCTTGAGAAAAAATTTTCCGCTGGCGATACACTCAAAGTAGATGTTAACAATCAAGAATTCTCTATAAGCAAAGCTTAATCAAACTTTAAAAAATCTTTTGATGCTGCCAACAGAGCAGCATTTTTTATTGCTTCTTTTCATAAAGATAGACATAAGCATTTTCCGTAGCATCACTGAACACTGCTTTTTCATCTACGCTGCTCACCGAGGAGTCATTAAATAGGATCCAAGTGTTTTTCGTTCCATCATAGATATAGGCGTAATAATGACCACTATGCATCGTTGCTCCACTATGTACGGCAATGCCTTTTAAAGTATATTGCTGGGTCGAGACTTGCTTTATATCTTTACGATTTTTGGTTTTGATTTCTATGTTTTTGTCAGGAATAATTCGATCAAATAATTTTTTTACTGCTCCATCATAAGCAAATCTCTTTAAAGAAATAAATAGCGAGCGGGGAAGCGGATCTTCTATAGCTTCGTAACGAATGGAATCCATCTGCACACCTTTGGAATTTTCTACCTGATTATTCCCAACCATAGGAGCAGGCAAAAACATCTTATTGATCAGGCTTTGGATATTGTCAGGCTTTCCGGAGAGAGGAAGCTCAAGCTTTTGCAGTGGCTGCGTGGAAAAAAATTTAACGCTTTTATCTATAAACTCATTATAAGCAAAGGTTAGCAGAGGCTCTATAGGCAAAAAATCAAAAATATCTGTAATAAATTCATTGGTATCTGCCTGATCTCTTCTGACTTTATCAACACTTCCCACTAATTCTGAGCCCTTGATTAGTTTTCTTGTACGTTCATATACGTCAAAAAATTCACTCAGCTCGTCATGTAGAGCCTCTTTTTTTTCTTGGCGAGCTTTGTTAAGAGCTCGGGCTGCTTCTTGCAATTGTTTGCGAGCAGCAAATTGATCGCCTGGCTCCCTCTCCTCTTTTACAAGCTCGCTCTTGAGCGTTTTTTGAAAAGTAGAAGATGAAAATAAAAGATTAAGCGAGGCGTTAGCAAAGCAGGTATTACCAAGATTGCGAAGTCCACACGTGGGTAGTGGAGTCAGAGAGACCTCTTCTTGCGGCAGCTTATTATGGTTTATTTTTTTCTTTTCTAATGATGACAATTTTTTATCATGAATATTATTTTGTGAGCTTTGAGTCTGTTTCTCAGGATTGCGGTCATTGACTGTACGAGCTCCATCAGAACAAGACATGTGAAATAAACTAGTGACCAACAGCAGTTTAAATAAGGATGTCACAAAAACCTCTGGAAACTGGAAATTTAAATAAATTGTATTCTAATAAAACGAGCAAAAAATAAAACCCCCGTTTAAGGGGGTTTATTTAGCTGCTTAATTCAGAAATTATCGCAACCAAAGGCCACGGTGAAAACGACCATAAAATCGTGGGTAATAACCAAAACCACGACCTGGGCATACACCTGGGCAAGCATTTCTTACTGGAGTTGTTACTTCAGTATCAGGCAACATCTCTTGTACATTTTTCACGCTTCCTGTGTAACGTACTTGATTGCAGTTGGTTGGATGATGCACAACTTTAGTGTGATACAAGTGACGGTTAGTCAATTTTTTATTGATTGTATGTATGTGACGTGAAGGTTCCATAATATGCTTTGTTCTGTTGTGATAGATATCACGTACATATTCTCTGTCTTCATCTGAAGTAGTTACTACAGTTGGTTGTCTTTCAACAATAGATGGAACATGCACATATCGAGGTGGCAATTTCACAACAGGAGTAGCATCAGCCATCATAGGAGCTTCGCTGCTGCTCTCATCGGAATTGGATTCATCATTTTTTGACATAACGCCATTTTGGTCCAAACCTGCTTCACTCATTTGCGCCAAGTAATCAGCATCATTGAGGTTTTGTGGTCCACAACCACCCAAAAATCCTAATAATGCAACAGTCATTGCTGCGAAAACACCATTCAAAGCTAATTTCATAATTATTGTACTCCTTAGATTAATCTTATTACCTAGTTATGCACACAAAAAACAAAAAAAATATTTATTTTGCGCACATTGGAATACTTATTTACTTGATTACATTTTCGCACTAAATGATCAAATTTAAGATACAAATAATAAACTTTTTGTTTGAGAATAAAAAAAACCGAAGCAAAAAGCTTCGGGGGTTTTTCCAAATACACTATAAATCTACTGGATACATCCGACGCACCCATACATTCATATTGGAGATAGTTTTAAAATTTTAGACTGTCATAATCTCCGCTTCTTTTTTAGAGCAGAGCTCATCCACTGCAGTGACAGCTGCATCAGTAATATCCTGCACCATCTTAAGTCCACGTTTTTCTTCATCTTCAGTAATGTCGCTTCCCTTGACAGCAGACTTGAGCATATCATTAGCGTCGCGCCGCGCATTACGAATGGCAAGCTTGGCTTCTTCTCCGCGGTTTTTGGCTTGCTTGCAAAATTCTTTACGCCTCTCTTCAGTCAAGGCCGGTACCGGCACACGAACCATATCACCGTCTGTTATCGCTGTAAGCCCCAGGTTTGCCTCAAGAATTGCCTTTTCGATCTGTTTTTGCAGTCCCTTTTCCCATGGCTTAATTGCCAATGAACGCGCATCAGGTGTAGTAATATTAGCTACCTGAGCGATTGGGGTTGGGCTTCCGTAATAGTCAATTTTTACAGAGTCGATCAAGCTTGTGTGCGCGCGCCCTGTACGTATGGAAGCCAACTGTTTCTTGAGAGCTTCAGTAGTTTTTTCTACGTTTTGCTTCATGTCAAGTGTAATATCATCAATCATAAGTTCACCTCTCTTAAGAATTTTTGGCACTCACCAAAGTCCCAATTTTTTCTCCCAGTAAAATCCGCTTTATATTACCGGGCTTAGTCATATTAAACACATAGATGTTCATCTCATTGTCCATACACAAGGAAATGGCTGTGGAGTCCATTACTTTAAGTCCTCGATTAAGTACTTCAATATAGCTCAGCTCATCAAAACGCTTAGCATTTGCATCTTTCGCAGGATCGCGGTCATAAACTCCATCTACTCGTGTCGCTTTGAAAATTGCATCTGCTTGGATTTCTACCGCTCTCAAGCTCGCTGCAGTGTCGGTAGTAAAAAATGGATTGCCTGTACCAGCCGCAAATATTACCACCCGGCCTTTTTCCAAATGTCTCGTAGCACGGCGTTTGATGTAGGGTTCCGCTAACTCTTGCATGGCAATGGCAGACATCACTCTGGTATTAACATCGATGCGTTCCAAAGCATCCTGCAAAGCTAATGCATTTAAAACCGTTGCCAACATCCCCATATAATCAGCCGTTGCTCTATCCATTCCCTGAGTACTTGCAGCAACTCCCCTAAAAATATTGCCCCCGCCAATAACGATAGCTA
The DNA here is from genome assembly GCA_023898405.1 of Myxococcales bacterium. Lineage (NCBI taxonomy): Bacteria > Pseudomonadati > Myxococcota > Myxococcia > Myxococcales > Myxococcales bacterium. The sequence continues at coordinate 2,294,798 of CP060221.1, read as the reverse complement.
ACTCTACATCGAGCAAAAGCACATCTTTGATCTCTTTGGATAAGGTGGTTATAACCTTGGGATCAATGCCATAGCCCTGGTCACCCTGCAGTGCTTCACCCGAAATTTTTAACAACACTCTATGAAATTTACTTTGTTGCCGAATACCCTTACTCATTTGCTCTACATCCCCTATCGCACCGAATTCCCTGGACTCCATAGGCTTTTAGTAACAAAAGAGCAATCAGGGGCATAAACTCCACCCATTCTCAATATTCTCAAAATTTTTAGACATAATATTGAAGAATAAACGGTTTGCTTTCTTGAATGGTCAGCAACGGGGAAATGTGCACTATGGCTTTAGCATCCCATACCAAACGGGGAAAATTTTATGGACTAAACGTAGCGCAACATCCTGATGTATTTTTGGCATTTACCGTTATTTTAATGGTGGCGCTATTAATCTTACCCATTCCGACTTTTCTTATTGATATCTTTATTTCAGCTAACATCTCTGCTTCTTTAATTATATTACTGCTCTCAATCTACATTCCAAGCTCTCTCAAGCTTTCATCCTTTCCAACCATTCTCCTTATAGCAACTTTGTTTCGGCTCGGTCTCAACGTCGCCACCTCGAGGCTTATTTTGCTTAATGCTGATGCGGGAGAAATGGTGTTTGCATTTGGCAATAGTGTAGTGGGAGGCAATCTCGTTGTTGGCATTGTTATTTTCTTGATTCTTATGCTCATCAACATGCTTGTTGTTGCTAAAGGATCAGAGAGAGTTGCTGAAGTTGCTGCCCGCTTTACGCTTGATGCTATGCCGGGCAAACAGATGAGCATCGATGCTGATCTAAGAGCAGGTATCATCGATATGGACCAAGCTCGTCAAAAACGAGAGGACTTAAGTAGGGAAAGTCAGCTCTTTGGCGCCATGGATGGCGCCATGAAATTTGTTAAAGGCGATGTTATTGCGGGTATCATAATTTTTTGCATCAATATTATCGCTGGCATTATCATAGGAAAACTCGAACACGGTATGGAACTTGATGAAGCTCTCGCCACTTTCGCCATTCTATCGGTTGGTGACGGACTCGTAAGCATAATTCCAAGCCTTCTCATGTCTGTGTGTGCGGGACTCATTGTAACGCGTGTAGATTCCGATACTTCGGGGCACAATTTAGCATCCAATCTTGCCTCCCAATTGTTCAGTCATCCCAAAGCATTTTTATTAGCAGGGATCTTTATCGCTTTTTTAGCATTACTGCCTGGTTTGCCACCAATCCCATTTATTATTTTAGCTTTGCTCGTATTCTCTGTGGCTTATACAACTTACAGACACAACAATACTAAGCAGGATACCTCGGGCAGAAATGCTATTTTTGAAGACGAACAAAATTTTGAAAACTTACCACAACATGAAAAATCGAGTGGTGTCTTACCTATTTGCATAGAAGTTGCCAATAATTTGGTGCCATTGGTTGATGATAAAAGCAATTTTATCAGCGAGCTCATTCCTTTGCTGCGAGAGTCTTTAGAAATAGAACTTGGTATAGATTTTCCCGGCATTAGAGTAAGAGCCTCTACACAACAAGAACTTTTAGCTTCTCACTACACATTACTGCTTAATGAAGTTCCTATCTGCCAAGGAAACGTTCACCCAAACCACTGTCTGGTTTCAGCACTTCCACCTGAACTAAGAGAGCTCAATATCGATAACGTCGAAATAAGCACTAACCCTTGTACAGATGTCGCGGCATCACTAGTACCAATCGACTATAAGGATATGCTTGAAGAAAAAGGATTCATGGTGTGGGATGCGCCCAGCCGTATTTTGCTTCACCTATCTTCTCTACTGCGCAGAAATGCTAAGGACTTTATCACACTCCACGAAGTACAAAACATGCTCGATCGCCTGGAAAATCAGTGCCCAGCCCTGGTAAAAGAAGTGGTACCTAAAGCCATAAGTCTCACTCAACTTACTGACATACTCAAACGCTTGCTGAGCGAAGAAGTTTCCATCAAAGATATTAAAACCATTCTTCAGACTCTTGCTGAATATGGCCCTCAAGAGCAAAATACTGTCTTGCTTACGGAATATGTACGATGTGCATTAGGAAGATACCTGTGCTACCGCTTTGGCCAAGGACTTGACACTCTTTTAGTATTTTTACTCGATCCAGAAATCGAAGATATGATCCGTTCCAATATCGAACAAAACAATCAAAATTCTTTTCTTGCTCTTGACCCTGAAGTAGCACAAGAAATTCTCAATGCTCTGCGTCAAGAGCTCAACAAGCTTCCCCCCCAGGCAAGTCGGCCTGTAATTCTCACCTCACAAGATATTCGCCGTTTCGTAAGAAAATTAATTGAACTTGAGTTTTTTGAGGTTGCCGTTATAAGTTTTCAGGAGCTCAGCCCTGAATTCAAAGTTCAACCTATTGGACGAATTAGTGTGAACAATCAAAGCGATGTGGATGAAGAAGAAATAATTGACGAACCGCTTGAAAGTCCTTTTGTACTTGCTCCTGCAATGCCTTAAGGCATGGGAATTTAATTTCTTCACGCAGGAAAGCTATAAAGAATATTTCGAGATTTTTTTGGTTCAACTCCAAAAGCTGATCGAGGCAGTGAGTTTCAACTACCAACTCTTCTGCTGCACTTATACTTGGTCGTACCCCTACATTTGTTGCACTCAAAAAATCTTGATGGCCATCTTTATTGAACACTCGAGTCATCGAGGCATAAACCCCTCGCTTCAAATAAAAATTTAAAGGCCTAAGATTTGCCGTTGCAAAACCTAGTTGAGCACCCATTTTTTGATCTGCTTGTACTTTGCCAAATAAAGAATAAGAACGTCCCAACATGCAGCGAGCGATATTCAGTTCTCCTGACATTAAATTCTTTCTGATGGCAGAAGAGGAGCACCGTTGTTTTTCTACCATTAGATCAGGTACCACGTGCACATGGATATCCACTTTTTTAGCTAAGCTCACAAGATCACTGATATTCCCCTGAGCTCGAGATCCAAATGAAAAATCCTCTCCTACTACCACGTGATCAACTTTAAGTTGTTTCTTCAAAATTTTTGTGACAAATTCAGCCGGGCTGAGGGATAAAAAATTTCGGTCCAAAATATGTATCACCACCACATCCAAAGCATAATTTCGAAGCTCTTGTATTTTATGGTGCCCACTCATCAAACGAAAAAAATCTTTTTTTGGGCTTAAAAACTGTTGTATGTGAGGCTCAAAACTTAAAACACCTCCTGGATGATGACCTTTTATTTCATTGACTTTGTGAATTAAAGCTTGGTGTCCCAAGTGAACACCATCAAAATTGCCAATGGCAATTGTGCCACCCTTCAAAAAATCACCCAGTTCATTGCATGAATAAAATACTTTCATGGCGTTCACCAAAAAAAACCCACATCACTCAATGGATGTGGGCTCAGCAAAATGAAAACAACGGCCTAGTTAAAGCCTCGTTGTGCCATTCGTTTCTGACGTTTACGCGATCGAGCCTCAGCTGCACGTTTTTTGAGCTTTTCTGAAACTGATTTTTTAACATGGAATTCGCGCTTGCGCACTTCTTTGAGTACACCTGCTTGTTCTACCCGTTTTTTAAAACGCTTAAGAGCTCGCTCAAATGATTCGCCTTCTCTTATAGTAATTCTGGTCACTAACACTCACCTCCCCAACAACCCTAAAAAAATTCTTCACCATGCACCCCCTACCCAAATGATTTGATAGTGTCAATATTCTCACCTGTCATTAAGGGTAATACATGCAACTTACTTCATTAACAGCATTTTTATTATATATATTTATATTACTATCAATAGGCATTTTTTCAACAAGAAAAAACCGCTCAGCAGAGGGCTATATTTTAGGAAACCGCGGGCTTAATTATTGGGTCACCGCTATTTCTGCCAATGCCAGTGATATGAGCGTTTGGCTGTTTATGGGCCTTCCCATGGCTATCTACAAGGAGGGTTTAATTCACATTTGGACTGCTGTAGGTCTCATACTTTTTATGTTTCTTAACTGGCACTTTATTGCTCCCAAATTGAGACGAGCTACAGAGCATTTTGACAGCCTTACTCTCCCAACATTTTTTGACAGGCGCCTTGGCACCAATGCTAAATCACTGAGAATATTGGGCGCCATTTTTTCCATGATTTTTCTCACCCTTTACGTCTCTGCAGGCATTACCGGCATGGGCTATTTATTTGAATCAATCTTTGGACTTAACTATGCTATTGGTTGCACAGCCGCCATCTTTGCCGTTCTAATCTATATCAGCATCGGAGGATTCACCGCCGTTTGCTATACAGATTTTTTTCAAGGCATATTCTTACTTGTTGTCATCATTTCTGTGCCAGTTTTGATTTTATTGAGCGATGGCTCTCAAAGCCCACAAATTATCTTTGGCGCTATCTCAAAAAATTTATGGACCTTTGACACATCAAGTATTCTTACTAGTATCACGCTGGCCTTTGGGTGGGGTGTCGGCTATTTTGGTCAACCTCATATCCTCAATAAATTTATGGCTATTCGCAATCCCGACGAGATTTCTAAGAGTAAGTGGTTGGGCACATTATGGCAAATTTTGGCTTTGGGAGGGGCTGTTTTGGTTGGTATTGCTGCACATCATTTTTTCCAAACACCGCCCAGCAATGCAGAAATAATATTTGTAGATATGGTCAATTCTTTGTTTTCGCCTTTCTTTGCGTCATTTATTTTGTGCGCCATTCTTGCTGCCACACTTTCAACAGTAGACTCACAGATACTGGTAATCGCAAGTGTTGTGGCAGAAGATTTTTATGGAGTGCTCAAAAAGAAAAATGCCAGTGATAAAAAAATTATACTGGCATCTCGCCTTGGAGCTGTCGCTACGTGCCTGATTGCCCTGGGTGTTGCTCTTATGAAAATTTCTTCCATCTATGAGCTGGTTTATTATTGTTGGGTTGGTATGGGCTCGGCCTTCGGCCCATTAGTGATAGCAACTCTTTATTTCAACAAACTCACAAAAAATGCAGCCATTTTTGGAATGCTTTTTGGGGGAGCCGTGGGGCTATGCTGGATATGGCTCGACAGTAGTATTTCAGCTACCATTCCCGGTTTTATTGCTGGAGGGGGAGCCATTTTGCTTGTGTCCCTCTATGAGCACAAAACAGCTAAAGCCCTGTCAAAAAATAAATAACATAACTTGAAAGCGATGCAGTCCAAACATTAACGATTGCATTGCTTTGGACTCGTTGTAGTAGACTTTTGCCTGTATGGACTGCTTCTAGATCATGCTCGAGCTCAGCAGTATACTCGTTCATTCCTGCATAAAATTTATAGTTGATACGTGGAAGATTGGCCGGCAGAAAAACATTTACATCACCTAACTTTCTTCCATTGAGCAAATTTTGGGCAATTTTCTTTTCACTGATTGTGTTGATATTTTTTGATGAAAAATATTCTTGGCATTGCCCTTGGTTATTCATTATATAAATTTTATTTTCTCCATCATGACTCAGATATAAAAAATTTCTTTTTTCAAAAGCTCTGGAGCCTACAGAAAATTTTTCACTCTCTACCTGATAATAATTTTTGATAGCCTCTGCGTCACTAGGATATTCTTTGGCATGAAACACCATCGATAACTTATTTTTATCAGCTCCATAGCCTACCAAATGAGCATGAAATAAATCATGAGGGCTTAAATAAATTTCTGAGTATGCCGAAGAGATAGCCTTAAACAGTGAATAATAAAATTGATTGCAAACATCTTCATTAAACTGCCAAGTTTTTCCAAGCAAGCCATTGCTGCCCCAATTAAGTACCCTGTCTGGCACATTCAATTCTCTAAAATTATTTTGATGAGAAGGAAAACAAAGCTGATTAAACTGTGCAAGCTCAGCAGAGTGTGTTTCAATAGGTTCCATACACCCATCGTTCATCAGTTCATTAACTGGAAAACTCTCTAAAGCTGAAAGTCTCATCGCAAGTAGAGCTACAAAAACAATTGATTTAAATAGGAAGTTCATTATTTATCCAAACGCAATAATTTACACCTATCAATAGTTTTTAGTGGCAGCTTTTGGCTAGGAAACAGTAAAAATAATTTTTAAACAGAGTAGTTTTCATCTCTCCAACCACATGCCGCATATTTTTTAGCTACAAGCAAAGACTACTCACTTAGAACTGCTAAAAATAAAAAGCTGATAAAGGAAATGCCTTGTTGTTGCATTTGATAATTCCATTCTTTTACTGCCTCATTTCTATCATCGGCAAAATAGGCAATAATATTTTTTTGGCCAAGTTTTGTTTGAAAAACTGCGTTAAGCAAAACACTTGCATAAACACCTTTATCACCTGTCCAGTATTCCCCCATGCCATCGTTGGCAAAAATAACTCCGCAATCATGCATGTTCAGTGTGGCTCTTATTTCAGAAGAAAGATTAGCAGGCACGGGATCAAATTCTATATCAAGTGCGTTCAATTGCTCTGTTGTTTCTTGAGTTGTACTGGGATCACGATATGTCAGACCAAATATTTTAACGCCCCGCTTTCTTAGCTCACAAAAAATTTTCTTAATATCTGTCTCAATTAAACTTATAACAATAACGTTTGCTTCCGCATCATATTGAGTTTTAATTTCGGAGTTAATATTAAAAACAATACTGATAAAATCTGGTGAAGTTTTAATTTTTCCTACTCCCAAAAATTCGGCTGTATTGATAAGCGCTTTTTCGGCTGAAAGCATATTCGCATTCGCTAGAAAAAATAAGATAATTACAAAAGTCCGCATATATTAACTCCAAATTATTCTTACCTAATAATCGGGAATTAATTTTTCATTATGATCTTTGCGATAACTCGGCTAGTGAAACTTTTAGCTTATCTGAGTGGGCAACTTTAACTCCTCGATCGAGTGTTTGCCTGCGGCTGCAAGAGCTACTTTAAACTCCAATAAAATTTGTTCAATACAATTTTCTAGGTCGGTTTCTTTCCCCATGGCAGCGTGCAAAAAGGGCTGTGCCATAGCTGCAATATCTGCTCCTAAATAAAGAGCTTTGGCAATATCAAGACCACTTCTGATACCACCTGTTGCGATTAAAGGAATTTGTTTATCCACTGCGCGTACATTACGAATGGAATCTGCTGTTTTTATTCCCCACTCGCCAAAAACTTTACCCAATCGTCGCATCGATTCATCGGAAGCACACAAAGATTCAACCTTCGACCACGAAGTTCCGCCCGCCCCTGCACAATCGATTCCATCTATCCCTGTATTGATCAGAGCCCTTACCGACCTGGAGCTAAGACCAAAACCTACCTCACGTACCAAAACCGGAATCGAGCGCCTTTTGCACTCGATCACCAAAGAAGAGATAGCACGAAGCACACCGCTAAAATTCTTGTCACCTCGTTTCTGACACATTTCCTGAAGTGGGTTGAGATGAATAAATAGTGCATCAGCTTCAATCATATCGACGGCACGCAAGGCATCCTGCAGGTTGAGACCCGACACCAATTGCGCTGCACCTAAGTTCGCAAAAATAAGAGCTGTTTTGGCGTACTGCCTCACCACAAAAGAATTGCGAACTTCCTCATTTTCTAGCGCCAAACGCTGACTTCCTACGCCAAATGCCAGGCCAAAGTGCTCAGCAGCTTGAGCCCATCTTTGATTCAAAAAGGACCCAAGCTCCATTCCCCCAGTCATTGGCGCAATCATCAAGGGAGCTTTTAAATGGTGTCCCAAGAAACTTGTCTCGATATTCACGTCATCAAGATTTATTTCTGCAGCACTTTCGTTTTCTAAATCAATCAGTTCTAGACCAGTTGTCTTTTGATACTGCGACTCATCAAGCATGCAAGCCTGCACATGCTTAAGTTTGATATTTGAACCCATTTTTGCTGATTTCATCGATAATTTCATAGCACTCAAATTAGCTCATACAAGAGCTCTTTGCTAACTTCTAAATTTCATACCAATTCCCGAAATTAACTGGACTTTTCAAAATACTCCCTAAGGTTTTATTCTGTCAGCGATTTTTGTTGGTCTAAGCGTAGCTATAATATTGTCAGCAATGTTTTTAAGCTGAGTGAAGGCATAACTATGGGAACGAATATTGATAACGCCTTTGGGTTTGTATTTTGGTGATTCTCCCAGTTTTTCAGCTATATAGTCGGGGATGACACCAATTTTTTTGCTTATAATTTCAAGACTTTCATGCCCTTTAGCGTGATATTTTGTGCTTATTTTCCACTTTGCTCGCTCACGCTTTTTGGCAGGAATGGTTTTGAGGCGTTCATAGAAAAGCTTTGATTTTCCTTTAGGAATCCGCAGCGTGTAATTCCCAGGAATAACTTCATCTCCTTCGAGGGTATACTTCGTAAGTCCCGGATTATACTCCCTTAAATCATCTTTACTCACTGCCTTGCTTGAAAGAAGAGCTTTTATCGACACAGGTCTTAAGACTTGTACCAATTCATAATTCCACGGTTGCTCCTTGGTGAGATTGGGAAAATATTTTTCGCGATTCTGATAGATATAGAGCGCAGCTTTGAATTCTTGATAATAATTTTTTGATGCATAACCAAATATGGGTGAGTCATGCTGATCGATTATCACATCAATTTTTTTGGTATTGAGGCCTGCCACAGCTCTCAACATGCCAGGATAACCATAGTTGTAGGAAGTTATGGCTAAGGGCCACTCTCCAAGTCCTTCCTTAGCCTTCTTTAAATATTGAGCCGCAGCCATAGTCGCAATCACCGGATCTAGGCGTTCATCGGTAAAACGATTAACATGAATTCCCGAAAGCCGAGCTGTTTCTTTGACAATACCCCATGGGCCTGATGCACCTGCGTGAGAAACCGCATTAATATTCCAAAGCGATTCTACAAACACCAAAGCGACCAGATCAGTCGGAAGCCCCTGGGATTTAAGTAGCGCTTCTACTTCATCGATGTAACGCCCAGACATCTTAAGCCCAAGCTCAAACTGACTTTTTAGGCCATTTTGATTACGCAAGCGAGCAGACAAATCTGCTATATTTTCAAGCTTGTTTTTTTTTATGATAACATCAAGTTTTTTCTGAAGCGGATCCAATGTATTGGAGCGACTTTTGCTTGTCAACATTTCGAGAGCGTCTGCAATTTTTGTATAATGCTTTTTCACATCATCTTTATATTTTGGCGAACTGATCTCCTTGGAAATTTTTGGTAAATCAAGAACATCATAGATAGTGTAGGTCTGAGTATCATAAAAAACTGCCTGGTGACTGTCATAGTGAGCATAGATTTTTATCCAAAAATCTACTCCTACTCTAAGGCTCTCAGGCAAGGCAAACATCTGCGCCGATAGAAAACGACAGAAAAAAAATCCAGATAGTATAATAAAACTTTTTTTCATATAACAAATAATATAAAAATTTTGCTCAGCAAAGCTATTTTTCGCCTTACAGTTTTAAAACAACAAAATTTTCAATCCCTTTAAAAATCGCCTAGAAAACCCACGTGACTTTTTGTACAAAATCCGCTCTGTTGGAGTAGGAAGTATAAGATGTGGTGAAGGCGCTTATAAAGTAAGCTAGGACTCATGACAATAAGAGTGGATCGATTAACATCCATCGATATTCGAGGAACAATAGATGCGGGCTCAAACTTTTGCATATCTGACAATTTTAGTCCTATCATCGATATTTTTTTGCTCCTGTACAAAATCTTGTAGCAACCCAATCGATCACACTGGCTTTATCAATATTGCTGTTTCGTCTCCAATCGAAACATTAGATGCTCGCTATGCGACTTCTGCTAATTCATTGCGCATAAGCGGGCTTGTTTTCGCACCTTTATTAACATTAGGTGATGATCTAAGCCCACAGCCTTTTTTAGCAAAGAGCATTGAAATATTAGATGAAAAAACCTTCAAGATCACTTTACATCCCAATCTTAAATTCCATGATGGTACTCCCATCACCGCTGATGACGTCGTCTATACTTTTGATCAATTAAGCAGCAAAAATGTATCCTCTCCTCACGCACAAAAATTTAACTACTTAAAGGACATACAAAAAATTTCTCCCACCGAAGTAATATTTGAACTTAAAAAAGTATTTGCACCATTTTTAACTGATATCTGTGCCTTGGGTATTGTGTCTAAAAATTCATGTTTAGGCCGCTCTCAAGAATGCCGTCATGAGTACAATGGTTCTGGTCCTTTTAAAGTCAAAGAATGGAACAAAGCCAAAGAAGAAATTATATTTGAGCCTTTTGCTGACTGGTGGGAAGGCGCTCCTAAAAACCCTCTGTTTGTGCGGATAGTGCGTGATGAGAACACGCGCTTGCTTGAGCTCATGGGACAAAAAACCGACTTAGTCCAAGGTGACATTAGCCCACAAAATATTCTTGAACTAAAAAAACAAGCTTATCTCGATGTCGAGCAGATTGCAGGAACTGGCTACTCATATCTCGCAATTAACGTGCGTGGTCCGAAAAAAAACGATAAAGAAAATAGCGAGTCTTACCTGACTCACAAGGCGCTTGCTTCTATAAAAGTTAGGAAAGCCATCGCTCATGCAATCGACTTTGATAAAATTATTGAAAAAATACTCTTAGGCACAGCAAAAAGAGTCAGCGGCCTTATTCCCAACGGACATTGGGCAAAGGATCCAAGTCTTAAAGTTCCAGCCTATGATCCAAAAAAAGCAGAAAAAGAACTTGATGAAGCAGGCTTTCCTCGATTATCCGGCCATCGTCCTCGTTTTCAGCTAACTATTGCCACGACCCCTAATCGTATGCGGCAAGGCATTGCTCAGCTTTACGCTGATTATCTTGGCAAAATTGGTATTGAAGTAAACATTCGAGTAAAAGATTGGGGAGCATTGTATCAAGATATGAAACAAGGAAATTTTGATCTGTTCAGTGCTATTTGGGTACCGGTTACAGAGCCTGATTTATACCACTGGGTGCATCATTCTGAAAATATTCCTGACTTGGACGGAAGTGGAGGAAATCGCCATGGCTATCGCAATCAAAAAGTTGATAAATTAATTGAGCAAGCTCGTTCAATTATTTCCCCGCAAGAAAGAAAAATGCTTTATCACCAGATAGAACAAATTCTTTTAGATGAACTTCCCTACATTCCCCTTTGGAATGAAGACCAAATTGTGATCTACAATAAAATCCGTCTGCATAACTTTAAAGCTCACCCTACTGGATCTTTATTGGGCCTCAGAAAAGCCTATATTGAACCATTAAAAAAGAAGGCTAACAATTGATTAACTGGTTAATATTTATTTCTGCATTACTCATTATTTTCTGGAGCACCAAGGTGTCAGTCACCTCGCTTCGAGGAAAATGCTTATCCTTGATTGCCGTCATGTTTGGTGCAACTATTATTGTTTCGGGCAGTTTAAGACTTGTGCCAGGTGATCCTATCGATCATATCTTGGGAGATCAAGCTCAAGAAGCTTCACGAGAGCTCTTGGCGCGGGATTTGGGTTTAGTCAATGAAAATGGGCAGCCCGTAGGCTTCATCGATCAATACGCAGGCTTTATTAAATCACTCCTACGTAACGATATAAAGAGCTTTATGAGCAGAGATAATGCGTTGGACATTATTTTATCCCGCCTCCCCTACACCATAGCATTAGCTTCATGCTCTATGCTTATTGCCATCATACTTGGCCCTATCCTTGGCGTTTTTGCATCTCTCTTTCGGCATCGTTGGCCTGATCATCTGCTCAGCCTTTTTGCGCTGGCCGGCATCTCCATCCCGAGTTTTTTTTTGGGACCAGTTTTATTGCTCATATTTGCTATCAAGTATGCGGTGTTACCCATAAGCGGGGCCGACGATGGGATTCGCTCTTTGATTTTGCCTTCTATTTCAATGGGCACAGCCCTCGCCGCCATGCTGGCAAGAATTTCACGCGCGAGCATGCTCGAGGTGCTTTCTGAAGATTTTATTAGAACCGCTCAGGCAAAGGGGTTGGCACCAAGTACAGTATTTTTTAAACACGCGTTAAGAAATGCGCTTATTCCTGTCATCACACTCGTTGGCTTACAATTTGGAGCAGTGCTTGCAGGCTCAGTTATCACCGAAAAAATATTTAATTGGCCTGGCATTGGTCTTTTATTGCTGGAATCGATTCAACGCTTAGATATGCCCCTGGTACAAACTTGTGTACTCGTAATAGCTCTCATCTATGCTCTTATCAATATTGCAACAGACATCCTTTATAGTTTTGTTGATCCAAGAATTAGCATTGGAGGATCACGCTAATGCACCGCTTACAAAAAAGAGCGCTCAGACATTTTTTGCTTCTTTGTGGACTCACTTTATTTTTTCTTATGCTGATGATTGCTATTTTTGGTCCTCTCATGCTTGATCCTGATGGTATCAAGCCTAATTTATCATTTCACCTAATGTCCCCTCAGGCAGCAGGTCGTTTGGGATACGGTATTAATGGTATCGATGTTTTAACATGGCTTGTGTATGGTACTCGCATGTCTTTATTGGTCGCACTCTTAGTCACTTCCATATCAATCAGCTTGGGAATTATTTTTGGTGCTATTGCTGGATATTTTGGTGGCAGCATTGATGCTGTGCTTATGCGAATAAGCGATATTATTCTTGCTTTTCCTGGACTTTTACTCGCTCTTTATCTTGCTACTGTGATGCCACCAAGCATTTTTAGTTTGGTATTTGCACTCTCTGCTAGCGGTTGGGTAAGTTACGCTCGACTCGTTCGCGCTCGTGTATACGAGATTAAAGACCGAGAATACGTCATGGCCGCTATAGCACTTGGTGCATCTACGAGGCGCGTCATTGTGCAACACATTTTACCGAACATAATGGGTCCTATCATTGTGCAAGCAAGTTATGGTTTAAGCGCAATTATTTTAGCCGAGGCAGGCCTTACATTTTTAGGTTTGGGTTTGCCCATTGGTACTCCTTCGTGGGGGGCACTTTTGGATCAAGGTGTGGCAAATCTTTTTAGCTCTCCTTACCTGGCAATTTTTCCTGGTATATGCATTGCTTTGAGCGTGCTTGCTTTTAATTTTCTGGGCGATGGACTGAGAGATATTTTGGATCCAAAATCATCGCTTCATTAATGGAGTACTGCCGTGAATTCAATACAAGCAAGTGAGTTATTTATTTGTGGATTTGATGGACAAAGTTTGCCTGGCGATGTTTCTTCACTTTTACAAACTCATACTTTAGGTGGATTAATTTTATTTCGCCGCAACATCGTCGATCTCGAGCAAGTGGTGGATCTCAATGCTCAGATCATCAACAGCAATCTTGACCATCCCCCCCTCATCTGCGTGGATCAAGAAGGTGGCCGAGTAGCACGACTGCGAGGAATATCAACCGACATTCCGCCTTTAAAACAGCTGACTTCTGTTTTATTGAATGATCCGCACTTAAGTTTTCGTCTGGGCGCAATGATGGGTCGAGAACTTGTTGCTATGGGCTTTCATTTAGATTTTGCCCCGGTGTGCGATATTGCACTTGAACAAAAGGATGAAGACATCGTCGGCGATCGATCATTTTCAAGCGATGCCAAAATCGTCGCGACTCTCACCGCTCAAATGATAAAAGGCATGCAGGCTTCAGGGTTAGCTGCCTGCGCTAAGCACTTCCCAGGCCATGGAGCCACCATAAAAGACAGCCACTTTACTCTTCCTTACGTCACAACAAAAATGAATACCCTCCATGAGCGTGAGCTTGTTCCTTTTAAATCAGCGATCAAGGCACAAGTGGCAAGCATCATGACTGCTCATTTGATCCTTCATGAACTTGATCAAAAATTTCCTGCCACCATGAGTGAAGTTGTCATTGATCAACTTTTACGTAAGCAATTGGAATTTAATAATGTGGTTATCTCCGACGATCTCGATATGAAGGCCGTAGCTGATCACTATGAGCTAAGAGAAATTATCGAACAAAGTTTAATGGCATCGGTTGATATGTTTATCATCGGCAATGATTGGGATAAATCACAAGAAGCCATCAGACTGACACAAGAATTAATTGATACCAACCAACATATTTTTAAAAAGGCAGTGCTTGCGCAAGAGCGCATCAAAAAATTAAGAACGCACTATGTTGGTAAAGCCTTAGCACCCAACCAAGAATATGCGCGAAAAATAGTTCGTTGCCCGCCTCATCTTGATTTGATGGAGGCACTGCTATAATTTTTTAAAAACATAAATCAAGAGAAAAAAATGAGCACTATAAACATTCTCGTCTGTGAACCCTTAGGGGAAAAAGGCCTTGATATTCTAAAAAGCCAAACGCATTTTAAAATTGAGACGGCTTTAAATTTAACTAAGGCTCAGCTCATAGAAAAAATTGCTCATTTTGATTGTTTGCTCATCCGCAGTCAAAGCGATGTAGACAAAGATGTGATTCAGGCTGGAAAAAAATTAAAAATGATTGGTCGAGCAGGTGTCGGTATCGACAATGTGGATATTGCCGCAGCAAAAATGCACAACATCGCTGTCATAAATACTCCTACGGGCAATAGTATCTCCACTGCGGAATTTAGTTTTGCACTCATGATTGCTTTATTGAGAAAAATAGTTCCCGCTCACCAGCATGTACTCTCAGATCAATGGCAGCGATCACAATTTAAAGGGACAGAACTTGCGGGCAAAACTTTAGGCATCATAGGTCTTGGAAATGTTGGGCGTCTTTTAGCCATAAGGGCTCAAGCTTTTTCTATGGAGACTCAAGCTTTTGATCCCGTGCTGGATTCTTCGCTATTCGAGCACTATAGGGTAAAAAAATCATCGCTCAAAGAATTGCTTGCAAGCAGCGATATTGTATCCCTCCACTGCGGGCTCAACCAGCACACCAAACACCTAATGAACCAAAAAAATATTTCTCTCATGAAAAAACACGCTGTGCTCATCAATGCAGCTCGGGGAGAACTAGTTGATACACAAGCTTTAATCGCAGCACTCGATAGTGGACACCTCTCAGGAGCAGCCATCGATGTTTATGAAGAGGAGCCCCCTAAAAAAAATGATCCACTGGTTCATCATCCAAAAATCCTCAGCACTCCTCACATTGCAGCATCCACCAATGAAGCTCAAAGCAAAATATCACTCCTGCTTGCCCAACAGGTGATCGCATTTTTTTCTGATGGCCACGATTTAACGAGAGTGGTTTAAAAAATTAGTCTATTTTATACGGATAAAAAACATCATTAAAATAATATCCAAGTCGGTCAAAAATAATATTATAATCATCCATAGCATTATTTACATATGAATAAGCATAGTTTAAAGTGTTTATTTCAATGTTTTCAACAAACATTATCAATCCACCCAATTTTTCATCTAAAATCCTTAATTCTTCATTGCTTATATTGCCACTATTATTCGTGCCATCTAACGCTTTTTTTAATAATTCATATTCTTTATATGCAATATTAATAAATTCTTTATTAATATTTTCAATGCGAGATTTACTATAAAGCACAACACTCAGTTGTCCTAATTTAAAATTTAACTCTGACATATATTGAACAGGATTAATTTTTATTATTTCACCGCTATTAGATAATTCAAATACACCATGTTGATAAGCGGTATTTTCGATATTTTCTTCTTTTTCTGTGTTTTCTTCTTTAACACCAATTTTTATTATTTTTTCATTGTGTGAAAAATTTTCATAGAATGAATTTTTACTTGTTTCTTTTTCTGGCCGTTGAAGAATAGTTATTGATTCAGTTTTTTCAGGTATTTCATTTTTTTTATCCGTATTGTTCTCAATATTTATTGGAATTTCATTAGAGTTATAATTTTGTTGAATTGCTATTTCTTCAACAATAATTGCTTGTTGATTACCAATATTTTTTTTATTTTTATTCCCTCTATTTTTTTTATTATTACCTCTGTTTTTTTTATTATTTCCTTTGTTTTTTTTATTACTAGGTTTTTTTTCTTTTTTTGTGACTACTTTATCTTGATTAATTTTATCTTGATTAATATTTTCAACTTTTGGCGGATTTTTAATATCAGCTATTTTGCTCTTACTATCATTTTTAGTTTTATTCGAACTGGCAAAATTTTTCTTTTTATTTGCATTTTTATTATTTGCATCTGTTTTTTTATTTTTAGTTATTTTTTTAGATATATTTTTCCTATTCACAGATAACTTATCATTATCAAAAGAATTCAATATTTCATCAAATTTTTCATTATACTCTTTTTCTAATTCCAATTTCTTAATAGATTCTTCATGTTTCTTGATTGCTGTATTTTTTTCATAAAATAAAATCAATAAATCAATTACATACTGATTATTATAGCAAATTTCATTAAACCTGTTTCTTTTAATGTTTAGTAAATATGACATATCTATTAAAGTAGGAGTTTTTTTACCATCTAATATTGAAATTTTTTCTTCATTTATAGATGCAAAGAAGTTTTTAGGATCATTCAAAAATACTGCTAAAGTATTTCCATAATCTCTATTATTTTGATCTTTTGTAAAATTTAAACATATGCATGAAGAAATATTTAATCCCTTATTACCTTTTAATCTACTGGCAATAATTTCATTAATAATAACCACCAATAAATCATTGACCATTCCACAGTTTTCCACATTATAAATATAACTCAAAAATTCATCTCCAGTCATATAATCATTTTCAATATTATTTTCATAAACATTATTTTCTACTTTACCCTTTAAAATCATTTCAATTAAACTGATACCTCTTAATTGATTAAACATAATATAATAAAAATAATTTATTTCACCTTTAACAAAACTGTCAAAAATATTTTTTAAACATGCTATGTGGGTAATTTTTTTATATCCTTCAATCCCATATGTTTCAGTGTTAACTTTGTAATTAAAGAAATTATTATAGTATTCTTTTTTATAACGAAAATACTCTTTAACAGATTCATTATTAATATTTTTTACAGAATTACTTAATAAAAAATCATTTTTTTCTTTAAAAATAAAAAAATCAATAAATTCTGTTATGATTTTTTCTTGTTGTTTTTCATCATTAGATTCCAAAAATTTAATTAAAGCAGATTCTTTATGAAAAGGATGATTTTCATATTCTTCTTTTGACAAAGAAAAAGAAATATTTGAAACAAATAAAAACCCTAATAATGCTTTAATTATTTTAATATATTTTTTCACCACAATATCCTATTGTTTTTATATTTGTCGACCTATTATATTTTTTTAAAAAAAAATACAATTACTGAAAATAATTTTAATTTAAATTTCTGGACACGACCACATTTTCGGTAGTGCGGCAAATTGGTTGAATTCTAAAATTGCGATCCCAAATTCATATCTATTTATAAACAAGCCAAGCACAATGTCATGCATGGTTTCAGACTTAGAAAAACAAATAGTTTTGCGCCCCAGTCGCTTTATCCTTGTTCGCAGAGCTAAATGTTTTCGTTCGATCTTTTGGGTGTTTTCTTTCCCAATAGAAAGATGTTTCGATGAGATGTGTCTTTCGTACCCGCCCCAGCCGTCAGTGAAGTAATGTTCGATTCCAAATGGTTTCATGAGTTGTTTTAATTTCAGCAATCCGTCGTCATGATGCCTATCAATTACATAAGCCAAGACTTCACCAGTTTCATGGGAAATGGCATGCCACAGCCATCTTTGATTGCTCTTATTCTGCACAAAACTCCACATTTCGTCCGCTTCTACCTCGTCAACTTTGATGATGTCTACAGAATCAAAAGCCAAGTCATTTCGCAACAAGACAGCCGTGTTAATTTGGGTGAGCGCACAGCCTTTTTTTTAATGTGGACATCACAGTTTTCTGGGAGACACAGAGCACTCGCGATGTATCTCTAATTCCTGCCCCATTCATAGCCATATCAAGGATCTTTTCTCTAATTTCTGCAAGCCATCCCTTATTGTCATAGCGGACAATGAAAGTTTTCCTATCGCATTTATCATTTTGACAGCAGTAGCGTTGCTTGCTGTTAGAGCTCTTGCCAAATTTAACAACGGATTTTGTGTCTTTACTGCTCGGGCATTCCAGTGGCAGGTAAACAGTCATGGCCTTCCTTCAAATCTTATTTAAGAACAAACTCAATTTATTAAAGAAAGGAGAGAAGAAAAATAGTTCAACAAATTTGCCGCACTACCCTCAACTCATTACTGCTTTATTGAAGAAGAGCAAGAAAAAATAAAAAATATTCCCTCCCTCATATCAAAAATAAAATTCTTTATTACAAATAAAATGTTTTAATAGCGAGGGGAAATAATATGGATTTCAATAATTTCTTTAGCAATTCATTACAACAACTTAAGCAAGATGGAGCCTACCGCACTTTTGCCCAACTTGCACGAATGAGAGGACAATTCCCAAGTGCGCATTTACAAGAGCAGCAGCAGTCAAAAAAAATAACTATTTGGTGCAGCAATGATTATTTAGGCATGGGCCAACATCCTGCAGTGCTTCAGGCTATGCATGAGGCTCTTGATGAATTAGGAGCAGGTGCTGGTGGCACAAGAAATATTTCAGGAACAACTCGTGCCCATGTTGAACTTGAACGTGAAATAGCTGAGTTACATCACAAAGAAGCAGCCTTAGTGTTTAGTTCTGGTTATGTGGCTAATCAAGCGACACTGCAAACATTAGGGAGCAAAATTCCCAATGCTCTTATTTTATCTGATGAGCATAACCATGCTTCCATGATTCAAGGAATAAAGCATTCAAGAGCTGCTTATAAAATTTTTCGCCATAACGATGTAGACCATTTAGAAGAGCTTTTAAAAAATGCTGATGCTAAGGCTGCAAAGATAATTGCTTTTGAATCTGTGTACTCAATGAGTGGGAGCATCGCTCCCATTCGCCACATATGTGACCTCGCCAAAAAATATCAGGCACTTACTTATCTTGATGAAGTACACGCTGTTGGAATGTATGGATTTCAAGGTGGCGGCGTCGCTCAGGAAATGGGCATCGCTGAAAAAATTGATGTCATACAAGGGACATTAGGAAAAGCATTTGGCCTTATGGGCGGTTATATCGCTGCTCGCCATGAGCTTATTGATTTTATCCGAAGTTTTGCCAGCGGATTTATTTTTACAACATCATTGCCCCCGTGCATAGCTAAAGGAGCAAGCGCATCAATAAAAATTATCAAAGAAGAGGCTGGAAAATTGCGCGAACAACATCAAGTGCGCGTTCATCATTTTAGAGAGAGCCTTCGCAAACTTGAGGTACCTTTTGTCGATAACCCTAGTCATATTGTGCCTGTAATTGTTGGTGATGCTAAAAAATGTAAAAACATTACCGATCGACTGCTTAAAGAATTCTCCATTTATGTTCAACCAATTAATTACCCTACCGTTAGAAAAGGCACTGAAAGAATGCGCTTTACCCCTACCGCAGTGCACACCCATGGAATGATTGAAGAATGCGCTCAAGCTTTGGCAACTATTTGGCACGAACTTGGATTGCCGCGCGCTAGAAAATCTCAGTTCACTACACCAAATAAAGAGGGTTACTGTTTAGTGAATTAAAATGTTTAAGAAGCTGGAAAAAAAATCAATTTGGCAATTCTGGTTTGTGGGAGATCTTAAACTGTATTATCGTGGCAGTAGTCAGAACCTGTGCTGGCAGAGATGCAAGCCCCTCACTTGTTTCCATCGACTCCCAATCACAGACAGCGGAGCCAGGAATCAATGAACTACATCGCTAATGCAAGATTATGTATCAGACGATTGGAAAAACGGCTTACCTCCTGAGATTTGATTTTTTTTACAGCCTCCTGAAATCCTTGTTAGAACTTTCGGCCTAAGGCATTTTGCACTGACGACTGGGGCGGATATGAGCGCAACATCAATGCAAAACAGCTATCCATGGGCAATGGAGAATACTCAAAGAATAAAAAGAAAGCACCTTAGAAGCTGTAAAAAAGTCTTTTCATCTAAGGAAGGAAAACTTTATTTGGCCAAGCAATATATCATCATGAACGGCGGTAGCAGGTTTTTGAAAGACAAGCCGTTAGACACTTTTAAAGCCTTGGCCCCTGATGAAAAGACTATATTATTTAACTGGTTACTAGAAAAGAAATCCAACATTTTTGCTAGCAATCCGCCAAACCTGTGTCTGGAATAGAAAAGTTATGCAGAACTAAGCAGTCACTTAGATTGACTGCTTTTAGCATTAAGAAAGCCTGTAAACATACAGGCCTTAAATAATATCTAAAAGTAAAGTTTAACGGGCATCATCTGGAATGAAAGCGATGAGTAGTACGAGCTACTCGTGTCTAGAAAGAATACCCAAGTCCCATAGTTACAGGAAGAGTAAAATCAAACATCCCCCAAGGCGGGCCTTCATTAATGTTTTCTTTAGCTTTTCGACTATGCATAGCAATGCCTGATTCAACAAAAATACTGAAGGATGAAATTGCAACTTGGACTCCAGCAAGTACTCCGACGCCAAGACCAAAGGTAGAATAACCTTGCATCCCCCCATAACTCAGCAGGCTCAGAGGAGTTACCAGATATGGTTGAATAATAGGTATAGGAATTATTAATTTAGGGCGCAACCACAAATCAAAATAATGCACCTTAACCAAAGATTTTCCGTTTTCTTTAAAGCCACCGTAACTCTCTGAACTGATCTTGTTCATGAGTAGGTAAGGTATTGGATCAGAAGTTACCCCTTTCGTATAGGTGATCTCCGCACCAACACTAAACATAGAAAACAAATCGAATTCAAGCCCAAGACCACCACCATATTTTTCTAACTTAGCAGTTTTATTCTCATACCAAGCTCCTAGATTACCTACAGCATAGGTTTTGAAAATGGCCTGACTCTCAAGTGAAAAGATAAGGAAGCAAAATAAATAAAGTCTCTTCATATCTTCATCCCAACAATTATCGACAAGAAGTAAAGCTATTTACCGCTATAGCCCAAAAAATAAAAAATTCATTATCATCTTTGCTGACAAAAACTATTAAGGCTAATTTTTTACTCAGACTATCAGCAATGTTTTTTAAACAGATAAAAAATTTTTTGTATTTTATTGCGCATTGAATTATTTGCAGAAAAATTAATATTTTTAACAGTTCCTGTATAAAAACAAGCTATGTTTCAGCTTTATTTTCTCACCACACATCGTTTACATCTGTTAGGACACTACTAAAAACAACCAATACATGCCGTGAAATAAGTCTTCCACTCAATAATACTTAATTCTTCAAGTGGCTTTTCAAGCTGCTCAAAAATTTTGCCATATTTATTCCACTTCTCAAGCATTCTAGTGTATTTTTTTGACAAATTTTTAATGCATTTATATATCAACAATCTATCACTAACGCATAGACATTTATTTTTAACACCATAGTTAACAAACTGTTCTACATTCATAGGAATATTTTCCATTACTGCCCTGCAAAGAGGAGTTTCCCCTTTATTGTTTTTCTCGTACACATGAGCACCGTATTTGATCATATTTTTGACAGCTTTTGTATTTCTACACCGAGCTGCCTGATGAAGTAATGTATTGCCATCATGATATTTTCTATTAATGTCACCTCCGTTATCAATAAATAACTTTACCATTTCGCCACAATCATTAATCACTACGCTAAACAAGGGTGTAGTAGATGTTTTACTTATCACATCAATCAAAGCATTATTCTCAATAAGAATTTTTGCGACCGCGACATGGTTATTCCATACTGCGCATAAAATTGCCGTCATATCGAGCGAATCTTTAGCATTTACTTCTGCACCTTTTTTGAGCAAAAATTTTACAATTGCTCTATGACCTTTTTCTGCTGCGTTCATAAGCGCTGTTTCTCCTGTATCATTTGTTCTATCTACCTCTGCACCTTTGTTAATAAGTAATATTACGATATCTTCATGTCCTTCTTTAGCTGCACAGTGAAGCAAGTACTCGCCACATGAATTTTTTTCATGAACTGCATTAGGATTTTGAGCTAGGCGCTCTTCAATTTCTAATAAATTATTATTGTCTATTACATGATATCGCTTAATAAGATCATGAATCGGGTTCGCCTGACCAAAGCTTGTGAAAGCAAACATAATTGCAAATACATATTTTTTTAGATTCATCGTTAAAACCTCAATATTTTAAAAAGCAAAGCATCTAATTCACCAACGGGGAATTTTTTGAGTTTAAAAAAACCAACCCCTCTAATTTTAGAAAGGATTTTAGAAAACTAAGTTTGGAATTTAATCATCGCTGTATCGCAGCTTAAAATTTTTTTTCGTGAAAACCGAGAGTTCATTGCTTTCAATCAAAGTCAAATTTGACTGTTGTGTGAATGCGCAGAGATTTTTTTGAAGAGCATCGGGAAAGTCGCTCTCATAAATAAGCTCTTGGCAAGCATTATTATTGAGTTCTACAGATTGTACGTGGGCATTATTTTTTACCAGCTCTAATTTATTTTTGCGTACATCAACAGCATAGTGGTGGCCGCCCTGAGCAGCTTCAATGCTAATCAATACTCCTTCTTCAGTGTCATGCTGAGTAATCTGGGTTTTTCGTACAAAGTTATTATCGCCAAACTTATTTTTATGAAGATAAGCTGTGCTCAATCCATCATCTTCCATCAAAGTAAAAGTTGAAGCTAGATCAGAGGGGTATATGCGAACAATAAGCTCATTCCTGACAGTATTATCTCGTCGTTTACCGTAAACATTCATGGTGGCATCATCCACATACATTTTTGGAATAATGGCACCTTTTTTGGCAAATACTGGCAGTGAAAAAATATTTTGGCCTGTGCGCCTATCCTGCTTTGTAAAAACTATTGGTCCAATGCGACCACCACCAAAATAATGTTCATGGCTTTCATAATCAAACCACTCACCGGCTGGAAGCTCGATGATAGAACTATCCTGAGCATAGTCTTCAGCCATCTTTAATAGTAAAAACTCGCCAATCATTTTTTGATTTGCCATACGCCTAAATCGTAAATCATCTTGGTAGTAAAAAAACATAGGAGGATAAATTGGTAAACCGTTGAGATGAGCTTGATGGGCAAGCGAATAGACATAAGGAATTAATTCGTATCTGCGCTGAACATTCCTAAGATTGCTTAATACTTCACCTCGATTGTTCAAAGAATAGCTTTGGTTTTTGCATAATCCATCATCATTAAACCAGTCTTCTCCAAGCGCCCAAGCATGGGTACGCATAGGATTTTCCACTAAAGAAGAATAGGCTGCCCATTTGGTAACAATACTACGATCAAAAGCATCTTGTGGACGATAGCTGCGATCTCCTCTAAAAAAACCACCTGTATCCGAGCTGTAATAATCCATTCCTAGCATGCTCATGTTCATTTGTGTGTTAGCTTGAGCGCGTAGGTTTTCAAAATTACTAAAGGTATCACCTGACCACATACCACCATAGCGATGACTCCCTATAGTACCTGCTCTTGATAGAGTAAAAACTCGAGGAGGAAATTGAAAATCAGTACCACGAAGTTCATTTAAAGCATGCGTCATTTCCATTTGATTGGCCTTAAAGCCTTCAAAAATTCCTTGAGCCCATAAAAGATTGTAGAGGTTGTGGACAAAGGGATGAGTATTTTTTCCATCACTAAATCCTTGATAATACGAGTGTGCGTAATACATTTCAGGCTCTCCTAAATCGAGCCAAAAATTAAAAATTCCTAAACGAGCATTGTGGTGCCGCTTGAGCTGATGCCAATAGCTGCGAGCGTGGGGATGAGTCCAATCGAGCATACCACCGCCTCCCCACCAAACCTGGTGCCCAACCTCCCCGGCCCTGCGAAAATCTGTCGTGAGCCAAGTGCTTATGAAAGGAATACCATGCTGATTTTTATACTGATTTATTCTGGCTAAATATGAATCTTTATAGTTTTCGAATGGAAATTTATTAAAACCTGTTTTTTCTTTTCTTTCATTAGGATTAGACAAGGCAAGAAAATCGTCGCTTACACCATCGACATAAGATTCTTCAATAGGCATCACTACAACCCCATAGGTGTTAAACAGGCGCTGAATATTTTGTTTGGGATTAGGAAAGCTTCCACTGTTGATATCACCATTAATGGGGCTGCCTTCATGAAATTGTAAAGAACCCATATGATGGCTGCTTGGCTCAGAAAAACTTCCACCGAACCATTGTAGATCTAACGCAATACCATCGATCGGAAAATTGTTTTCCCAAAGCCCTTTAAGCTCGTCATCTATTTCCTTCCAATTGTTGTAACCAAATTCTGATGTCCAATATCCGAACACGCTTTTAGGAGGAACAGGGGCATATCCTGTAAGTTCATGAAAAATTTTTTTAAGCTCTACGACGTCACTTCCACCCATGACAATAAATCTGATTTTTTCATCCCACAAATAAGCATGCCATCCGATGGAATCTGAATTTTTTTCTTCGAAGGCTCGATCATAAAAATCCCAACCAATTTTTGTTCGGGTATCGAAGAGGAGCCCAATATTCTCTTTACCCTCTCCAAGCAAATAAAGCATGGGAAACTGAGAAACGCTTGGACCACCCTCATAAAAATTATCACCTAGATTATGGCCAAATCGAAAATTGCCATGCCCTCGTACACTGGCGTCCCAATGCCGATATGTCCAATCGCCATTTGTCTCATCACTGTAGAATAGATTGCCCACTCCATAAGCATTTTTCATGCCTATTTTTTCTATAAACACTGTTTTTACGTCTTCATTAAGTTTTTCAGTGCAAATTTTGCTGGTTTTTTTTTGAAGAACTTTATCAAAAATTGTCACACATCGAAGGTCATCATCAATGAAGACTTTTATTCTATCATTTTCAACATATTTTTCCTCATGATCGTTGCTAACCATGATCTCACATGATTGAGCAGCGATAAGCATTGGGCTCATAAAGATTGGAGAGTCTGCATCAGATCTTTCAAAATTAGGAGAGTCACCGCGCGATTCAAAGGTTTCGAAATGTAACTGCCCATTGCCGATACAAGCAGCTTTCAGCCAACGAGTTCCACCTTGCCAATGAAAGTCGAATATTTTGTTTGTAACTAAAGCAACAGAAGAAAAACTTAGGAAGTAGAGAAAGTAAGAGCTAAATAATATGATCACTGACCAATTCACTTTGAACCAACCTTAAAGAAATTCGCTTCACATGAATGTAGTAAAGAGTAAAATTATTTCCTAACGCGCTTGATTCTTTGGGAGCTCAACGAGCAATTTTATCAGTATAAAAAGTGAAACCGCAGTTTATTAAGATTAACAATGAACAAAACTCTAGCTCGTTTATCCTTGAATACTTTCATAAACTATGAAGGAGGTGTCCCTCGTGCAGGAATTACAAATCAAGAAATGCATTAATAATGAGATGAATACCCAAGCCCAATAGCATCAACTACAAAAACATACGCATCGTTGAGCAAAGGAGCACCTTAAAAATACTGTTGTGTTAAGCCGTAAAATTTTTAATGCTCAAAAGATTAAATATTATGTTTAAAATTTCTATGTTCCACGCAACAAGCTGACAGCTTGAAATTGAGATACGCTCATCTCAATTTCAAGTTGTGTAACAATCAAGTATCTAGGGGTTAAGATTGTTGGTGTATTCAATTGTTGAGTCTGAATTGTCACATGTAATTGATTCACCGGCAACTTGATCTGTGACCGAAGAAATCTCAGAGCTATAGGTACAAGTATCGTTTTTTCTAATTTTTGTTCCTGAAGGGTCGGTAATATCGTCTGGGCAATTGTCTCCACTACACCCAAATACAGCTTGACATTTGCCGCTCATTGATCCCCCATCGAGCCTTCTTGAAACTTCAATTTTGCAACGCCCTTTTCCCTGCCCTAAGCATTTTACTGACTTTGTTTCACCAGGATTAACTTGCTTGTATTGATAGGGTATGGCAAATGTCGAATCTTTACCGTTATAAGACATTAAACAAATATCATTTGCTCCGTCATTGGTGAATGATACTGATATAGTCGTAAACGAATTCAAAGAAAAAAGCATGACTACAAAAAAAAGAGCATTTATCATCTCAACTCCCTAACAATTATATGTGAGAAATTTTTTTAAGTTTAAACTGCAACATGCTGATTTTCAAAATTTAGTGTATTTATTACTGTTTTTATACATTGGAATAGTTGATCGAATATCCATGTTAATAACAAGATAAGGCAGTCTTATTGACAAGAGCACTTAAAAAGCCAATCAAGTTTATCATGAATATTTATCTACAATTTAAATTAGTTATTTACAGCTTTTTGTTTTTTCTATCTTTATCATTGGGAGCGTTAGACCTGTCTTCAATCGCATGTTTTTTTGCTGGTGTTGGTGTTACTACTGCTGGGATTGGTATAAGTGCTGCTTGCGGATGCGGGGTAAATACTTGCACTAATCCTCCTGGTCATGAATCGAGAGGTTATGAGTATTGCTGCGACTCAGTCAATCGAGTAAAAATTTTGCTCAGGGGCAATAGTGAGCTTGTGTCAGCAATCAACCAACAAAACCGCGACTCTATTTTGGAGGAAATAGAATTTGCTGAAGAGTTACCACCTAATTCCGTGACGGACTCCTATTACCTTAAGATGACTACCGATAAAGAGTATCTCACCACGAAAAAAAGTCTTTTTACCAAAGATAGCGTTGAGAGTATCGATCTTATTTATCTAAATAATTTATACGGAGGAAGTTCTTGTTACAAACCATTGAACCTGACAGCATTTTTTGGATACGACGATAACCCTTGGGTAAAAAAATATGTCACCAAAGATCTTGAAAATGTCGTTCGCTGGCTTGCGACTCAGGATCTAGAAAAGGACGAGACTTACATCCGGAAAATCTTATCACTTAAAACTAATAAGATATGCAACAAAGCAAGGGCCTATAATTTTATCGGAAATTCCAATGACCCAGTCATATTACAAATATGGCTTACCGAAAGACTGCTGTGGTCATGCGAATGTCTTAAGGCTGGAAAAATACTCGATATTACTCAACTTCATACATCTGATGATTGATCAGCTTCACTCTCTTTGCTCGTTAAATTAATTGAATAATAAATCAACTATAAAAATCATGTTTAATGTGGACTATTCAAAAAACTTGGGAGGTTATGATGAAATTTATCTTGATTATCTTTATTTTTACTCAGTCCATTTTAGCATTCAACGAACAAAACAAAAATATCTTCAACAGAGTTAATTAAAAACTTGCTAAAGATAAAAATCTAATAAAAAATTCCTTAACGGGAATGAACTTAAAAAAATTTACAAGAAAATTTGTTTAATATTTTGTATTTTTATTCCACGACAGGAGAACAATAATCAACTCCCTATAAAAAGCGATGAAGCACGTGCATTGCTTTTAAAATTGCATCACAAATTTAATTATGTACCCGATTTTATAGATGAGCTTGCAACTGCAGATGAGTTTCTCAACTTTTTATCTAATGAAACTTATTTAAATGCAGATGAAAGTAACAGCCAATCTGAGCTTTCATCCCCTGATGAAATTGACGACACGAAATCGAGCAGAAAACGTAGTCATATACTGCACGATCAAAAAATTTGCCAGCAATTAGATGAATGTCTTTTACTTCTGCGCTCAGCACAGCTTGAAAGAAGTACCGGCGCACAAATTATTGGCAGTTATCATGCATCTCTTCTTGAACTCAGGTGTTCTCAACTTCATCAACACTATAAAAACGCTATATAAATTCCGCTAATATAATGATAATCTCGAGTACATAGAAATGCTCAGGGATAATTACTTACTTATTTTAATGAAGCCAAATTTTATGAAACGACATCCTGAACATATCACCCTGATAATCTATCTCATGATTGTGCGAAAAAATTATAGTTGCTAAATCAATAGCAAAAGTATCAAAGAAACTATGCTCAATAATCTTTTTTTCCACGGGACTCGACTCAATAAAATTATCTTCACCACTGTAGATAGCTACATGACAAGGAATAATGCCGTGTTTACTGACAGTAGAAAATAAAATTAAATCTCCTGGCACTAGATTTTCTTTGTGCGGATCAAATTGCTGAGTTTTATTGTACCAGCACCCGACAGACCTGCCTATTTCATTTGCTCGATCACAATCAGCCACCATGACTGCAGCATAGATTAATCCCGAACAATCAAAGCCACTCCCTTCCAGTGCAGAATTACCACCCCATTGAAAGGGAAGCTCCAACAATTTTCTTGCCTGAGATAGCATTATTCGGCATTTTTCTTTAGCATTTCTTTTTTTTGCATCTTTAACAAAAACAACATCATCACTGCTGATAATAAAATTAGTTCCAACTATTTGAAGATATCCATCGGTATCTTGATAGTTATCTACATGAAAAACCGCCCCCATTGGAATTTGTTGAACTTGATCGCCACCCACACGGTAGATATCGGCGAGCTTCACTGAAACACATGCTCTATCTCGGCCAATTAAATCTTCGTCTATAAAAATAAAATTTGGTTTTTCTTTAACAAATCCAATGAAATTATTTCCTTTGATCCAAAACCCAAAAGCACTGTTCGTTTGGAACTGAAAAGAAAATTCAGAGCCAAAGAGCATTTGACTTATTTGATAGCCTCTATGGTGTGCTTCTGAGTAATAAAGATCTGCAGGCAGTATGCTTGGAGTTTTTTCTGTACACAATAATCTCTCCATAGGTCCGACAAACATTAGTGTTGGCTTGTAATCAAACTCTGCAGCATGAATTACAAGGCTCAATAAAAAGAAACTAAAAGGGTAAAATTTCACTTGCATCTCCTAAAAATTACAAATTTTTCCGAAAGGGTCCGCAGCTGAACATTAAAAATCAGCACCATTTGACCACAACTTCTTTTGGCTAAATAATTGCCAGGAGAAGATGCATAAGCATCCACATTTTTGTATACGTAGTCTCTCCTGCAACCAAAGAATAAATCTTGGGTTACAGCTTAATTGACTGTGGTAGGAAAAGTCCTTTTAAAGTTCATTATAGCCTCTCTATACTCGGCAAGTTTTCCACATTATTAGCATCTATTACTAATTGTTTTCTTTAAATCAAGCCTGAATTACAGCACCGATACCAGTCCCAGAAATTACTTAAGCCTCCTTTAATTTATTCCTTGCTTTCGCTTTGCTGCTGGCATTCAGAAATTGAAGGCTTAAGCTGATTTCTGGAATTTGCTATGAGCAATGGTTAAATTCTTTGTAGAAAAAAGCAAAAGATCATGGAAATTACCGCGGTAACCGGCATCGTCACAATCCATGATCTGGCTATTCTCTTTATAACCAAAACATCAATACCGCCAATGCCTCGAGCAAAACCCACCCCAATAACTGCTCCCACTAACACATGGGTTGTAGACAAAGGAAGACCTAAGATTGTACCTAATAAAATCGTAAGGGCTGCAGAAAATTCTGCTGCAAAACCTCGTGTAGGAGTAATTTCTGTTATATTTTTTCCAACAGTTTGAATGACTTTTCGTCCAAAAATTGCAAGTCCAATGACAATACCTACCCCACCTACCAACAACAGCCACAAAGGCACATGAGTCTCTTTGTTAACACTATTGTCCACTAAAGCTGAAATAACCGCCGATGCTGGACCGATGGCGTTGGCTACATCATTGCTGCCATGAGCAAAAGCCAAAAAGCAAGCTGTAACAAACTGCATTTTGGCAAATATTTTTTCGGTGAGAATTAATAATTCATCACGCCGATTAGAAGAAGGAGATATTTTCTCGATCAGAATATGAAAAATAAACGCGACCAGTAGACCCAATAAAATTGACGCTATTATTCCCCATACTCCCACATAATTATCTAATACCTTTTTGATAAGCTTGGGAGTAAAAGCACTGCTTAAAATAATAACAGCGCTTCCGATCATAAAAGGAACAATTTTTTTCGAGCGCCCAATAGGATCATTGCTATCGATGATAAATCTCAATATAAATCGTAAACATAAAAATGCTATTATTCCCCCCAAAATTGGGGATATCAACCAACTAGAAAAAATGGCTCCAAGTTGAGAAAAATTAATCTCTCCCCATCCTCCGCGCATAATGGCAAAACCCAAAACCGCGCCTACAATACTATGAGTGGTAGATACGGGTAAGCCACGAAAAGTTGCAAACTGCAACCATAGAGAAGTTGCCAATATTGCGCCGGTCATTCCTAACGCAAACCCATAAGGGTCAGCAGCAAAAATTGTGGGACTTACAAAGCCTTGCTTGATGGTGCGACTGACTTCGTCGCCAATAAGCAATGCTCCTAGGAATTCACAGATAGCTGCCAGGACAATCGCCTGTTTGATCGACATTGCTTGGCTACCAACAGAGGTACCCATTGTATTTGCAACATCATTGGCACCGATGTTAAAAGCCAAATAAAATCCCGCAATGACGGCAATGACGACAAGAATCAAAACAGGTTCCACGCGTACTTCCCTGCTAAATTTTTATTCTGAGGTACATATAGTTAGTTTTCCACAATGAGAAAATACACTAAATGATATTATTTTGTTTCTATCATAAGCCGAATATGACTCATCATTCGCTCACAACTATCAGAAAGCTTACCAACACGCTCAATAATTTTTATCCACATTATAAGGGCTGCAGGGCTCAATTCATTTTCCAGCTCAAATAATCGTTTACCCAATTGATCTTGCGCTTTGTCAGCTTCGTGCTCAAGCCTGTCAATATGGCTAATACGATTGAGCACCTCCTCGCCATCAGGGCCAGAGAAACCTGCTTCTAAAAGCCTATCCAGAGAAAAAACAACTTGGGCAGATTCATCGACTACTTCAATGGTTTTATTTAAAAAACTCCCAAAATTTTTCTGCAAAGCATCAGGCATTATCATCCAACGCATGGTTAATAAAACACCCACGTCTTCAGCACTATCAGCAACAGAGTCCATATTAGCGAGCACTTGGAGTAAATCACGCCGTTCGATGGGCATAATTATACTTTTCGCCACTCTCATGCGTAAGTCTTGTTTTATACGATCGCAGTCATGCTCCAGCACACTTATTTCTTTGGCGAGCTGCTTAACTCTATCTTTATTGCCGTCAAATAAAGCCTCAAAAATTTCTTTAACTTTCAAAACGCATAATTGAGTCTTTTCCATATGCTGCTTTAATGAAGCAAAGGGATTTTTACTAATCAGATTCCACAACATAATTTTCCCGCAATAAAGTTCGGCTGTTCACTTACTAGCGATATAAAAAACAAGAAGCAATAGCGCCCATAATTTTGAATGAAGTCATTGTAGACTAATACGCTACCAAAAATGCTGCAGCACTACTAAGACCTATACAGAAAAAACCTATAGAAAATGCCCATTTGTCAAAAGTACTCAACCTTAGAATTTCTAAGCACTTTAAATTTTGCTGTTTACTTATCTCAGCCACTCCAATAATACCATGCACTAATTTCCTTGCCCGATAAAAATTACCTACAACATAATTTTTATTAGCTAAAACTAAAATGCTATCTATTTCATTCAGATTTTTCTTTGAATCTACTTTTGTCATATGTTTTCCTAATCTCCTCGCATTTATGCGTTTTCTCCGAATGCTCTCCGCCACGTTTTATGCTGCAATTCGAACAAAAAAGGCATGGGATCTTGTAAATCAAATACATCGTAACATGTTGTAGTTTTTTGCTTACCCAGCAAATGTTTTATTTTGTCCCATGCTGCAAGATTATGGCTCAGGGCAAAAATATTTTTAACAACATGACCTGCATTAAAAAACTTTGAAGCTGCATCCCCTATAAGCCAACGCATAGCAACATGAGGTCGGGCATTCCTCAGTTGATTGAGATCTAATGTTTCTTGGGCAAGCGCGTAACAAATGAGGGGGATATTAACACCCGCAGAAATTGAAAGCTGCAACGAGCCCCAAAGGCGCCCGATTAAAGAAATCAATCGATAGTTACCACGCTCGTCCTTAATAAATTCAGCCTTAAACGGCCCCTGCCATTGAAGTGCCTCTAATAAATTTTGAGTATGCTTCCTGATCACAATAATGGGATCAATGGTAAGCGCTAAGGTGGCAACTTCATTATAAGGTTCTTGCTCACTTAATCGCTCTTGAAACCCTTCTACAACCACTTTAGCTCTATCACATACACCAAAATAAGATATGGCTCGTTTGGTTCTATAGGCACTCACTAGAGCACCATTTTTAAAAAGTTCAGGATGACGATTAAAAAGAATGCGTAGATGTCGAGCAGATTTCGCGACAAAACGTTTATTTACACGACGTGTTCCGTCTTCTCTTTCGGTCCAAGGGATAATGGGGCGAAATAATTTAGGCCATACCGACCCTTCAAGCAGAGACATGATCATCTCGAGATCGCTATCTCCCGGAATTCTGATGAAAGGCGCACAGGGAACGCCCAATGATTCAGCAAAATTATGAAGCGCTTCATGATCCAAGGATCGAACTACCGAATAATGTGGCGGCAAAATTTTTTGAGCGCTTAATGGCAGAAGATCTCGAAAACGCGAGATAGCCCAAAATGCATCATCGCTACCGACCAAGAAGCATGATGCATATCGAGCTTTCAACTCGTCAGCAATTTGTTGAGTAAAAACCTGCGCACTCACTTTTGGATCATTAGTTAAAAAACTTGACGAAGCGAAACGAGACCACATAGAAAGAGAGGGTTTTTTGTAGGACGACACCGCAACTGGAATACCAGCTCTTCCCAAGGCGCGTACTGCAGACAAACTAGCTCTTGTTTCGCCACAAGTAATTATTATCGTCATAAACCAACTTTTTAAGTCCTACCAAGAGGCTCATTTTTATGAAATCACAAAAAATATCAGACATGTTTTCAAACTACATCTATCATCAAAACGCTCTGCTAAAACCTACTTAGCTCTTCAATCTCTCTCACTATATCAGATACCTGCGGTAAAACTTCCTCCTCAAGATCAGAATTGTATGGCACTGGCGCATCTTTTGCTGCAAGGCGTTTTACCGGGGCATCAAGATCCATAAAACAATTTTCGGCTATATCACTTGCGATTTCTGCACCAAAACCCATAAAACGCATATCTTCGTGCAGCACCAAAATTTTGCCTGTCTTTTTTACCGATTGAAAAATAAGTTCACGATCGTAGGGAACAATCGTACGCAGATCAATAATCTCTACGCTTATCTGGGAGTCTTCTAACTGTTGAGCAGCTTCCAGCGCTCGCTGTACTAAAATGCCATAGGTCACCACCGTAACATCCCTACCAGCCTTCCTGATAACTCCTTTACCAAATGGGATTTTATAACCTTCTTTGATCGGTAAACATGAACGGGCAAAACTTTGCCTATACAATGCTTTATGTTCTAAAAATAAAACTGGATCTTGTCCTGAAAGAGCTGTTTTCAAGAGACCATAAGCATCAATAGCTGTTGATGGAAGCGCTATCTTAATTCCGGGAAAGTGAGCAAAAGTAGCCTCAATATTTTGAGAGTGACACAAACCACCATGAATATAACCGCCAACGGGAACTCGAATAACAACTGGCGCTGAAAATTGATTGTTTGATCGATAGCGAATTGTGGCTAGCTCGTTTCTTATTTGCATCATTGCTGTCCATATATAATCGCCAAACTGAATTTCCGGAACAGGTCGAAAACCTCTCATAGCGAGACCAATAGCCACTCCAACAATACTTGCCTCGGCCAAAGGCGCATTGAAACACCTCTCAGTTCCAAATTGGTCGCTCAATCCTCTCGTGGCAGTAAAAACACCGCCTTTCCCATAAGCAACATCCTGACCGAATACCAATACCTTTTCATCGGTAGCCAATGCTTCTTTCAAAGCTTGGTTAACGGCATCGACGAGAACGACTGGCTCTTTTCCAAGTTTTACATCTGTAACTAAAGGGGGTTCTTTTTGATTTGACCATACATGTGTGATGGCTTCGCTTCGAGCAGGGTTAGGAGTTTTTAATGCTCTATCAGCTGCTTCATCGACATCATTTTTAATTTTACTTTCTCTATGAGCTAAGTTTTTTTCAGTAATAATTTTCTCGCTCAGCAATTTTTTTCTCAACGCCTCGATTGGATCACGTGCTAGATCTTTGGCGAGTTCTGATTTGACACGATATTTTTTCTGATCGTCTGATGAGCTATGAGATAGAAGACGGACAACATCCGCTTCTACCAAAGTGGGCCCTCCCCCCGAACGTGCATGCTCAATAGCAGACTTTAATACTTTAAAACTCGCTTCTACATCACAGCCATCAACTTTTTGGGTTCTCAAACCGAAAAAATTTTTATGATTGTCAGCAATTGCTGCTCCAGGACGTTGTTCTTGAATATTAACACTAATAGCGTAGCGATTATTTTCCACTAAAAATACAATGGGGGCCTTAGCTCGGGCAGCCCAACTCAATGCTTCGTAAAACTCTCCTTGCGAGGTAGTTCCATCTCCTGTTGTACAAACTGTTACCGCCATTTCTTCTTTGGGATTTTTTTCATGGATGCGCATGGCCGCGAAAGCGCACCCCAATGCTTGAAGAAACTGCGTTCCGGTTGACGACGAGCTGGTAGGAATATTCAAGGACTTATTACCGTAGTGCATAGGCATTTGCCTGCCACCGCTGTGTGGATCTCCTTGACGCGCCAAAAATGCGAGAAGAAATTCATAGGGACTTTGTCCTAGAGCCAGACAGAGCGTTTGATCGCGATAGTAGGGAAACAAGAAATCCAGTTTTGGTCTCATTGCCAAACCACAAGCCATCTGAACTGCTTCGTGTCCCATTGCTCCAATATGAAAATAGCTTTTGCCTTGTCGTAGCAAGATAAGCATCTTCTCATCAAGGCTACGAGAACAAAACATTGTCTCGTAAGCCTTTAATAAGACATCGGCTTCTAGACCATGAGCTTTAGTTATACGTTTAGGATTCTTTCTCTTTGAGGCTGTGGTAACCATGGCTGTACTCATGTTTATCTCGTATTGCTAGAATGCAAACCGATACTGCACAAAAAATTCTCATTTTTCAACGCACGAAAAATAACAGCCTTTGCAATGTGCTTGAATTATAACGACCCAAGAAATTAACTGAACCTTTAATTTCTTCTTAGTCCTCGCTATGTTGCGAGCGCTCAAAAATTAAAGCCCCAGCTAATTTCTTGAGTTACTATGAGCTAAAAATTTAGAAAAACAGCGTAATCATCAAAGAGCACAGTAAGGTTGTATAAAAAGGAATTTTTATATAGGGAAAAGCAAAGAAATAATTGAGAGCACTAACAATCATTAAAATAATAGTTGCAGGATACAACACCATCAATACTGGTATTATCATGCGCATAATGCCATCAAAACCTAAGAGTGACATAACGAGAGTAATCCCCATTGTTATACTCAAAGAGCGACCATAGCTAATTTTTTCACGGCATACTTCTTTTTTAATATATTCAGCTGATACCAAGGCAAGAGAAATAGCGGTCGTCAAGCATGCCAAAAACACGATCGAATTGGCTATGAGACCTGCTGTTTTCCCCATGGTGAGAGTTGCTATAACACCTAATAATTTGTCTCCAGCGACCCCAGTTAATGCTCCCCTCAAATTTGCTGCAACAAAACTAAGCCCACAGTACACACTAAATAAGAGCAGACCTCCTACTACGCTTGACTTCACAGCAAGTTTTAATAAAGATTTTTTGTCATTTATTTTTTCACCTAATACATTACGAAATGATGGAATCACGGCGCTTGCAAAAAACAGCGCAGCAAAAACGTCAAAGGTCTTATAACCCTCAAGAAAACCAAAACGCACCATATCCCAAGCGGCTGCTTTATTATCAACTAAGGTTTCTATTTCATCGGCTCTAAGACCATTAAAAATTATTATAGCCAGTGAGATAAGAAGAATCGGGGTTAAAAAATTTCCAATGATACCGACGACATCGTTTTCTTTATAGGAAAAGATAAAAATCAAGAGGCAAGAAACAACAGCAAAGCTTGCTAGGTTTACTGATTCAAAATAAAGCGAAAGCGTTGAGTAGGAAAAGGCAATGCAACGAGGTAATACTCCAAAAGGCCCAATCAAAGCAAGAATAGCAAAAGTAATAAGCTTGCCTGGTATGATACCGATTTTTTGGAAAAATTGTTCTTGCTCTCCATTGTAGAGAAGCATCAAGCATATGCCAAAAAATGGCAACAGAATTGCCGTTGCAAAAAGCCCCAACATAGCCCAGACATTTTGTTCAGCTGCAACCCGCCCAACTCCCACAGGAAAAATTAAATTACCAGAGCCAAAAAACATGGCAAACATAGCCAAACCCGCAGTAAAAAAATTGGCACTAAAAAGTTGCTTGATCTTATCCATATTAACCACCAAAAACAAAAAAACCGGCTTTGGGCCGGCCTTTTTGGGAATTTTAACTTCAACAAGACTATCCCTTTGCCAGCATAGAGTAAGCTGGAAAAATAATACTTAGTGTTTGAACAAGGGATATAATCATGGACCAACGCTAAAATACACAAATGAATACGTCAATACATTCTATTGAAAAGCCATAATCGATACTGACTAGCGATCGCTAAAAGAAATTAAATTAAAATTTCCAAGACGATTTAATTCTTTGGGATCTATAAGCTTGACAACTTTAATTCCCAACGTTTCCGAAAGCGGAAGCAAACCTATAAGCACAGGCAACATTGCATTTAAATTACTTTTGAAGCTTCGAGCATTCAAACTTTTCATAAAGTTGTCCACATCTTCCCACCTTAAACGCTTCTGAGCTTCCCCGGTGGTATCTAAAAGCAACACTTTACTAAAGTCATTGCTTATACCCACAACACTTAAATAGTGTAAAGTAAATTCATTAGGGTTTACTACTTGCATAACAATGAGAGGTCTATTCTTATTAACATTAGCTAAAACTTCATCAATAAAATCTTGTTTGCTTAGGGAGTCTAAAGCAATATGGTGAGCACCTTTAGCACCATGATGTGCTAGATATTCAGGCAAGCTATGAGGCATAGCGCCAACAATAAAATGCTCATTCCCCCTTTTATCTACTTCAGTTTGAAGTTTTAAAGAAGGAATAAGCTTCTCTATCTCTGGTTTAACATCTTTAGCGAATACAGCATGAACGCTTACTGGATACTCTTTTAGAACATTTGGATCAAAACGATTTTTACCCGACGCTACAATAGCATAACCGCAGCTAACATTGCCGCATCCCCATGTGGTTTCTTGCTGAGGGACCTTTCCAATCCAACTTAAAAGGGTTTTATCATCGATGCGTTTTTTAAGCGGTCCCTTAGGCGTTTGACTTTCTTGAGGTTTACTGCTTTTTAGGTTCAAGCCTCGCGATTTATTAATTACTCCATCTACTACTCTATCCGGTAATCCACCTACTACTCCATCCGGACCACATGAATTCAACAAATACAACATAATTAACAATATAACTCTTTTCATTTTTTATTTCCTTATTAATAACAACTACAATAATTTAAGTTATTGAAAAAAATTTCAACCCCATACATAAAAATATAAAATTAACCTCTTAGATAGAAATAATAACTGTAATTTTACTTATTTCACACAATTATCTCTAAATCTCTAGCTGCTTTCTGCAAAGGTGCAAATGCTGCCTCCAACAAACGCGCTTGCTGAAGCTTGTGAATTTTTGGAGATCCTGTTGCAGGAGAAGCACTTTCAGCCCGCCCGACATAGCGAATATCTATGTTAAGCTTAGACATTTGGTCTTTAACGAACAAAAACGCACCACTGTTTCGTGGTTCTTCTTGTAACCAGATTATTTCTCGAGCAGACTTTTCTTCGATAACGCGCATAATCTCTTCGGTTGGGAAAGGATAAAGCTGTTCTAAACGTACTAAGCGCACATTGACAGGTATTTTTTCCAAAGTTTTCTGGTAGCGCACAAGATCCCAATATATTTTACCGCTTACAAAAATCAGACGATCAAGTGTTTTTCGTTTGTCGCTTATGGCATCTGGGATTACAGCTTGAAATGATCCACTACTAAGATCACTTACCAAAGATGCCGCATCCTCAGCACGTAACAAACTCTTATGGCTAAAAATAATCAAAGGCTTCTTTTTTTGCTTAGCCTGTCTTCGCAACAGATGGAAAAGTTGCGCTGGGGTAGAACAGTTGCAAACTCGCATATTACCCTGGGCACAAAGTTGCAAAAATCTTTCAATACGTGCAGAGCTATGCTCTGGCCCCTGACCGTCATAGCCATGAGGCAGCATCATAACCAATCGACTCTTCTGCCCCCATTTTGCTTCACTTGATGAAATAAACTGATCAATTTGTATTTGAGCTCCGTTAAAAAAATCTCCGAACTGAGCTTCCCATACAACCAAAGATGAAGGATGACTTACTGAGTAACCATACTCAAAACCCAAAACTCCCTCTTCACTCAAGGGTGAATCATAAATTCTAAAGCGGCTCGGCTGCCAAATTTCCTCTCCTTCATCTCGAGATTTGCGCAAATGATTGAGAGGAATATACGGCCTCCCATCATTGATATCGTACAAAACAGCATGACGATGGGCAAAGGTTCCTCGCCCACAATCTTGCCCGCTCATACGGACAGGAGTCCCTTCCATAAGCAAGGATCCATAGGCAAGAATTTCTGCTGCACCAAAATCAATCTTGTGCTCACATCCGAATAACATTGATTTACGACGATTCAGCACATGCTCCACCACTCGTGGATGAAGCTCTACCAGCTCTGGATCATAGGTGGTACGTTCGGTAATCTGTTTTAAAATTTCTTCATCGACAGCGGTAGGTAAATCTTGATGAGTGGTTGTGATTACATCAAACTCATCAAGCACATGTTCTTTAGAAAACGAACTTCTTCCTTTTTCTCTTACGGCCAAAAGCGCCATCTCTAATTTTTGATGATAGCTTTCTTCGATAGATTTCACTTCTTGAGCAGTAATATCTTGTCGGCGAATCAAAAAGTCAGCATAAATTTGCGCAACAGAAGGATGATCTTTGATGGCTCTGTACAAAATAGGCTGAGTAAAACTCGGTTCATCTCCCTCGTTATGCCCATGCCTGCGATAGCACACAACATCAACAATCACATCACTTTTAAAACGAGCCCTATACTCAAAGGCTATCCTGATTGCCCTTAGACCTGCCTCTGGGCTATCACCATTGACTCTAAAAACAGGTATGCCAACGGCTCGTCCAATGTCTGAACAATTCTGTGACGTACGAGCTCGCTCGGGTGGTGTTGTGTAACCAATCTGATTATTAATGATGATATGAACAGTTCCACCTGTTCTAAAACCTTGTAGCCCACTAAGTTGCAGCGTTTCATATACAACTCCCTGTCCTGCAAAAGCTGCATCCCCATGGATCAAAATTGGAATTATTTTATCTCGCTCACGATCACCAGCCAAATCTTGTTTCGCTCGTACAATACCTTCGACTATTGGATTTACTGCCTCAAGGTGAGAAGGATTGCATGCAAGTTCGACTCGAAGGGCGCGAGACTCTTCACGATCAGAATTTCTTACCGGACCATGGTAACGATGAATCCCTTTAGCTCCCAAATGATATTTAACATCACCAGTGCCTTGAATAGTTTTTGGATCAATATCATCAAACTCGGCAAAAATTGCCTCATAAGGTTTACCAACAATATTGGTAAGCACGTTGAGTCTACCCCTGTGTGCCATTCCAATAACTGCTTCACTTGCGCCATATGCCGCTGCAGAATCCAGTAGACTTCTCAGCAGAGTTATAACGACTTCTGCGCCTTCAATACTAAAACGTTTATGGCCAACAAAACGCTTATGCAAAAAATGTTCTATTCCTTCAGCTTTTACTAGGTCATGCAAAACGCGTTTTTTTTCTTCGATACTAAACTCTTCGCCCTTTTTCTCTACATTGTGTTGCAGCCAGTTTCTTCGCTCTACGTCATGGATATACATGTATTCAACACCCATACGACGGCAATAAGTCTCACGCAGACGCTGCAATATCTCACGCAATGGAGCAGTTTTTTTATCAAGAAGACCTAAAGTATCAAATGGACGATCGAGATCCCAAATAGTAAGCCCATAACTTTTGAGATCAAGCTCTGGGTGCTCTTGAGGGATCAAGTGCAAAGGATCAACATGAGCGAGCAAAAAACCCAAGCGGCGATAAGCATGAATGAGCTGGCTCACCCGCATAGCTCTCTCGGTTTGTGTAGTGCTCGCGTGTTGACCTAAAATAACTGCTTCATCTTTCCTTAGACGATAGGGTTGATGAGGAATTTTTAGAGAGTGATAAATTTCCTGATAAAGTCCATCTTCTCCTACCAAAAGATCGTGCAAATAGCTCAACAACCTCCCGGACTCAGCTCCTTGAATAATGCGGTGATCATAGGTTGAGCTTATGCTCATAACCTTTCCTATTCCTAAAAGTTGCAGTGTTTCAGGACTTGCAGCCTCATATTCAGCAGGATAACCAATGCTCCCCGTGGCGATAATACACCCTTGTCCTTGCATAAGACGAGGATTGGACAGTACTGTCCCAAGGCCTCCAGGGTTGGTAAGTGTTACGCTCGTGCCCATAAAGTGTTGGGCATCAAGTTTGCCAGTGCGGGCAAGAGCCAAGATCTCATTATATTTCTTAAAAAATGCAGCAAAATCTAAATTTTGAGCCGCCTTGATGTTAGGCACTACAAGCGTTCGTCCCCCATCTCTTCCAGGCAAATCGATGGCAAGCCCAAGATTGATATCTTTTCTGACAACTTTAGCTGGCTGTTTATCCTGTTCACTGTACCCATTATTAAGACTAGGAAATTTCTTGAGCGCTTTTACCAGGGCATATGCGATTATATGAGTATATGAACAGCGTGCTTCAGCTTCATCATTCAAATATTCATTGATGATCAGACGATTCTCTTCGAGAACCTTTACAGGAATGGTGCGAACCGACGTTGCGGTAGGTACCGATAAGCTCTCTTGCATGTTCTGAGCAATTTTTCGAGCAATACCAACCAAAGGGATATTATTTGTTGCATCCGATAACCTTTCTTTTCCTTGCTCGTGGCTTTTTTCGAGAACTTGAGCTGATACGAAAGGCTGTTGCTGCTCTCTTTTCGCTAAAACAGGAGTCCCCTCAAAATAATCTCGCCACTCTTTACCGACACTTAAAGGGTTTTCAATCCATTGAGAGCGCAATATCTCTACATAGCTTTCATTAAGGCCAAAAATATCATCTTTTTTTGTATCAACCACTGCATCAACCTCAATGTTTGAATCCGATCTTGGTATTTGACGACGACAATAAAGTTTTGAAATACCAATAACTCACCTTCAAAATTTTTAAAGCGCCTTAGGCAATAAATTGAAGGCTTTCATTCAATTTGATCCACTAATATTTTCCTCACATCTAAGAGTTAAAAACAATAAAAATAACTTAAAATTTTCACTAAAAAATAAAATTATATTTTTTGCATCACTGAGATCTTACTCAGTGTTCACCACAATCTCACAAACTATATATTTATTCTTACAAACAGATATAAAGGGAGCCCCGCTTAAATTCTAAAAAAATGCACATATATTTTTTATTGCTATTTTACTGCCGAACAAAAATTGTTTTTATCAGACATAAAATATTATCATCATCCTGAAATATATTATTAATGTTGGATACAAGATTGAAAGCGGCAGCATACATATTAACAGTATTTTCTTTATCTTTTATATTCTCATGCGCTGATGTTTTAGAGCCCGAGTACACAAACGAAAAATCTATTGAGCTTTTTCTAGGTGAAGCCTCATTGCGCTCTGCGCCCTACTTAAAAATAAAAAATTCTGCCTTTTCTAGAGAATTTTTGTTTTACGGTTCTTTTATACCCATGCTTAATTCTCCCACTGGTCATTCTTTTAAAGGCCGCATCATCCGCTTTGAGCCGTTTGATGACCGCGTTATCATGCTTGAATCTCCAAAGGGCCATATTATTCCTAACACCATAGACAGCAGCATTCTCTTAGCAGAATTCCCCATAGTTCAGCACGAAAGCGATGGAATCGTAATTGATTTTGCCAAAGGAATGACAAGCGCTTTTACAACAAGAAATGTTCACTCAAAAGAATTGTCAGACAAAAATTCCAAAATCAGCGAACAGTTCCGCGCCATATTCCTTACCCTGAGCTATGTAAAATCCATTAGTGTTGATGAAAATGTACTCACCATCAACCAAATTGCTCAATGGCGCAATGCTAAATCGGAATTGCTCTCTGCTGAATTTAGATATTTTCTGCGCGAATACTCACCTTCTCCTACTTTTAAAAAGAAGGCATTTAGCAAAAATAGATGGGAGCAATACTTTTCCACTCCACCTCAGCTCGTAGGGCCAACCACTCAAACTAGTGCCTTCATTACCAAGTGGCCAACTGAAAGGCCAATTATTTTTCACATAAGCGCCAATACTCCTCCTCAATTCAAAGATGCTATCCGTGATGGTATTTTGTTTTGGAATCATATTTTTGGCCGAGAATATATAATCGTTCGCGATCTGCCCGAAAATATTTCTGCCCCACACCCACATCTAAATATTGTGCAGTGGGTACCGTGGGATAATGAAGCTTCTGCCTACGCAGACATGGTGATAGATCATTTAACCGGTGAAACATTGCAAGCACAAATTTATCTCAGAAGCGGCTGGGTTTTAAAATCAGCTAAAAAACTAAAAACAGAACTAAGCGAACTCCTCTTAGAGAGTTTCACAAAAAATGATGAAGCGGATAGCAAAGATATTCCCATACCAAGCATGT
This sequence comes from Myxococcales bacterium, assembly GCA_023898405.1. NCBI lineage: Bacteria > Pseudomonadati > Myxococcota > Myxococcia > Myxococcales > Myxococcales bacterium. The sequence continues at coordinate 2,252,038 of CP060221.1, read as the reverse complement.
TCGATTACCAAAAATCGCAATCCTATGATTTGAGCAACTTTGAAGCTTTGGTTGAGCTTTCACAAAAAATAAATTCTACCGAAATATCTGATTCCTCTTTGAGCGTATTGACGTCTGATATCATACGAACCGTGATCGCCCATGAAATGGGTCACGTGCTTGGGCTAAGACATAATTTAGCCTCATCACTTATGTCAAATATCAACCTTAATGAACGCAGCGAACTTCTTAAAAACTACTTGAGTCACGCTAACGCCCCCTTAGGTGCGAACAAATATTTGTCCGAAAGCATCATGGATGTTTTTTCTGCAGCTGACGATGCTCTTATGGGATCACAGATCAGAGAATTGAGCAGCACTGATTATGCTCATAGCCCTTTGGCTACTATTTACCGCTATGATCGCGAGGCGATTGATTATGGCTACTCAGATATCCCAATGAAAGGTGATACTCCATTTTGCAGCGACAACGATATTAAACACTATGTTGACTGTCAGCGATGGGACAGCAGTAATACTCCAGTGCTTTTTGCTATCGAACGCCTCAATTCTTTGCCGCTTAAAGTCTCGGTAGTATTGGCTCAGACTTTTATGGCAGCCCTTGATCCTAAGAGAACAGATGGGCCTCTCAGGGCTTCAGATGTACCGCTCTCCTCAGCTGGGGTAGTAAAAAATCTCGCAACATCAATCAAGCAGCTTTTTAGTTGGTTCAACCAAAATGCTCGTTCGATTCAAATAGAATATAAAAATCCTATATATGGCCTTCAAAACAGAGATGACCTTACAAAAATGCGCTTTGACTACATTCGCAAGCAACTTGAAAGTCTCTCTATCGGCAACGAATTATTTGGCCTTATGCCTCCCTTTCGATCTCAAAAGATGAGCGCTAAACAGCTCAGCACAAATTTTATTACCGAGCTTATAAAACTTATCTCACAGGCGCAAAAAGATGATCCAAACTTTTTCATAAAAGAAGAAGAAATAGTCGATGCACAAAATATTGCCACTAAATTTTTCTCTGCGCTCAATAACGAGTTGATTGTTGTATTTGCTACTATACTGTCCCGTATGCAATTTGATGATCCAAAACTTCAACTCCCTATTGAACAGGCTTTAGGTAAAATTGCCCAAGAAATTATATTCAAACTTGATAAAGATTCACCAAATTCTGTATCCCTCCCTCACTTTGCTTATCCATTAGAAGTTCGCGATGCAGCAGCTTATCTGCTCAATCCTGCTATGGGTATTAGCCCTGATTGGTCTTTTGATAATCTGCAGCGTGTTATCCAGGAGCTTGAGTTTCTAATGCGTGAGCATGCATCCACCAAAAACAAAACCACCATTGATTTAAGCGCAAGCACTCGAGAGTTAAGACAGTGGCTCCTAGAACAAAGTCGTATTATCAGCACGTTGAAGCGACTGCAGGGATTTAGCAGAAGATTCCCCCACTCAAAATAAACAAAAAATCATCCAAACCTTGCCAACCGCTATCTTTAGCTCAATCCAAAGCTTGGGACTTATAGCAATCTTTAGAAATTAACTGTCCCCCCTCATGTTTTATGCATAGCAAGCAATGAATCAAGTTTGTTAGCAAAAGCCTGGCGTTCTTTTAATCCCAATGTCTTTGGCCCTCCGAGCATCATTCCGCTATCACGAAGCTCCATCATCAAATCGCGAGTTGCTAAATGATCTTTTATATTTTCTTCAGTATAAAGTTCTCCTCGAGGATTAATCACATAGCCACCTTTAGCGATCACATCATTGGCTAGAGGAATATCAGCACTTATCACAATATCGCCTCGAGACATTTTTTCTACTATGGCTTTATCAGCCATATCAAAACCTTGAGAAACCTGTATCGTACTTACTAAACCGGTCATAGGAATTTTTATTGCTTGGTTTGCCACCACCACTACAGCAGTATTGGTTCTAAAAGATGCTCTGTACACTATTTCCTTGATGACATTGGGACACGCATCAGCGTCTATCCATATTTTCATGTTTTCCTCTCCTTATTATTTTTTGACTATAGAGATTATTTTGCTACAAGGAATTCCCTCAACTTACTCCAATAATTTTTCTATAAAAATCATTAAATACCGCAAAACAACACCCAATTGACAACAAATAAAACCAACATTAAAAACAATGATAATATAAATAATTAAAGGAACTTTTCATGAAAATATTTTTCATATTAATATTTTTTTTAACAATACAAAAAACTGCTATTGGCATGGAAGACTTTGCCAAAAAAACTATCCCTTCTCATACTGTATTGGGTTTTGGTACTCAAAGTATTAACAGCGAAAATAGCTTTCTTGTGAAAGAGGCGCTCGATAATGGTTACCGTCTTTTTGATTGCGCACAAAAGTACGACAATATCGATATTATCGCACCAATTATCGTTGAAAACAACCGCAAAGAAAGCTTTATTATATACAAAATAAGCCCACCAACAACCATTAAAGAATACAGGAACACAATTAACGATATAACAAAAGTTATTAATACACTAAAATATATCGACTGTTTAATGCTTCATTCAACACATGATTTTCACAACAACATCGACAGTGACGTAGCAAAATACATGATTAACAACATTTTAAAATTTATGTCTAATGATGTAGTACACAGCTTTGGTTTAAGTAATATTGGGATGATGTATCAAAAAATAATAACTGATTTTGAGAAGCAGAATCTCAAAGTTTCGCTTATTGAAAATCATTGTAACCACAACACCATATCCTTTGAGCCCACCAAAGGACTACTTAATTTTTGCAAAGAGAACAATATTGCTTTCATTGCTTACGGCACTCTTGGTGGTATTACTTATCAAGGTTACTGTCAGGCTCTTTGTAATGTTTTTAGCCCTGCAATTTGCGTAAATAAAATAACCCATCCAGCAATTATTAAACTTAGCAAAAAGCACCACATAGATCCCATGATGGTTGTTCTTGCTTTTTTGAGTAAAAAATTCGGCATGCATCAAATTCCCACAACAACGAAATCTGAAAGAATTATCAACAATTTCGAATCGTTTAATAAAGCAATGAAAATCCTTATCGATGAAGATTATCATAAAATTAATACAGAACTTGGTCTTATCACCGAGGATATAACAGAAAAAATCCCCCAACTTTTTCTTAAGGGAATTAAATATGCTTCGCGTATGCAACTATATAATCACCTTGTAAACACTAAACATCCCCTTATTAAAACAATTGAAAAAGCTCAATTCATGTATGGGGAAGAGCAATCAGAAATTGATAGGTTCGTAAATAAAATGATGTACATGGCAGAACAAGCACTGCAGTATAATGTTGACGATAGCTTCAAAGCACTATTAGGACGCATCAATAACCTACTCAATACAGATGATGATAATTATCGATCCCTGATAGCGCCACACTTAAAGTCAGTGTTAAACACCGAAGTCAATCAAGCAGGCGGAGCTTTGGTAATGCAATTTATCCAAGACCTTTCCACTATTGAGCTGTTAGAATTTCATAAAAATTTTTTGCTAAAGGAAAATTTCACCATCATCGATGATTCTGAAGCAGAACCAAATTGGCCCGATAGATCTGTTATCATTGCGAGTCAAAAATTGAATAAAATTGTTAGATTCACCATATCTGAAACTACTACCGTGGGTGAACTCACAGAAAAACTTCAATCATATGGATTTAGCGAAGCATTACTAAGCTACGGTGACAGTATAAATCTGTCACTTATGGAAAAAGATAGCGTTATTACAAAACATGAATTTTTTAGTATGTGCAACAATAGCTTTTCAATTGATGAAGACGATGCTTCATTTGAAAATTTTATTGTGCGTTTTTCTCCATTTTCAGACAAAAATAAAAATTTTTATAATATGAGCTCTCAAAATCCTAACTAAAAGCTAAAAACTCTCATGTAGATGATTTAACCCTGCCCCACTCAAAAAAGTGGGGTTATTTTTTTAAATTTAAATTTTAAATTACTTCTAGAATTGTTTATGAACAAACATATTTCTTGAGCTAAAAAACAAAATTACTTTTAGGACGCACCATGAGCAATCTTCAATCATCAAGCTATGATTACATAATTATTGGCTCGGGCTTCGGCGGATCAGTATCAGCCCTTAGACTTGCGCAAAAAGGTTATAAAGTTTTAGTGCTTGAGGCCGGACGGCGATTTTTCGATCAAGATTTTGCTAAGAACAATCGTGATATTAAAAGATGGTTTTTTTGGCCTCGTTTAGGTCTTCATGGCATCATGCGTATGAATCTTTTTAAAGATGCTTTTTTTCTTGGCGGTGCTGGAGTTGGTGGTGGTTCATTGGTCTATGCCAACACGCTTTTAAGACCTCCCGAAAGTTTCTTTAAGGATCCTCAATGGGCTCACTTGGGAGACTGGGGAAAAAAACTTTCTCCTCACTATGATACAGCTGAACGCATGCTTGGTGTGAGCCAACAAAATCATCTAGCCCCAGCTGACAAGGTTTTAAAAACAATCGCTCAAGAAATGGGAAGAGAGCATAGTTTTCATCAAACCAGGGTAGGAGTATTTTTTGGCGAAGCCAATAAAACTGTCGATGATCCCTACTTTAATGGCCTTGGTCCTAAACGCACTGGGTGCACTTTATGCGGCAATTGCATGGTGGGGTGCCGCGTGGGAGCAAAAAATACTTTGGTAAAAAATTATCTCTACTTAGCCGAAAGATTAGGCGTTACTATCATTCCCGAAACATTGGTGGAAAAAATAGCTCATCATCAGGACGGAAGCTATTCCATACATGCTCGCCAGGGTGTTGATTTTTTGCGCTTGGGAGCAAAAAAAATATTTCATGCTCGAGGAATTATTTTGTCTGCCGGCGTGCTCGGCAGCGTGAAACTTTTACTTGAAATGAAGCACAAAGGATATCTGCCCAAACTCAGCTCATTAGTGGGAACTTATGTGCGCACCAATTCCGAAGCCCTCGTTGGAGCACGAGCACAAGGAGCAGAAGATCTATCCAAAGGTCTTGCTATCAGTGCAGGTTTTTACCCAGACGAAAAAACTCACGTTGAAGTTGTGCGTTATGGTGCAAAATCCGACACTATTGGTTTGATTTCAACCCTCCTTGCTGGAGGTGAATCCATGTCGATGCGCTGGGCAAATTACTGTGCACAAATTTTTTTGCATCCACTCAACTTTTTAAAAAATTGGCGTTTAAAAAATTGGGCCAAAGAAAGCATTATCTTGCTGGTAATGCAAACGCTGGATAACCATCTGCGTTTAAGCTACGAGCGTCGATGGTATTGGCCATTTAGAAAAACTATGACGACATCTCTCAATCGAGGACAAAAAGTTCCCGCCTATCTTCCAATAGCGCACAGCATCGCTCAAAAAATGGCCAAACACTTCAAAGGTTTTGCTCTAGGATCAACTCCTGAAATATTGCTCAACAAAGCGACTACCGCGCATATTTTGGGCGGTGCTGTCATGGGGAGCGACGTATCAAACGGCGTAATCGATCAGCATAATCAAGTATTTGGCTATAAAAACATGTATGTTATCGACGGATCAATGATCCCTGCAAACTTAGGAGTAAATCCAAGTCTTACCATTACAGCCATGGCAGAATATGCCATGAGCCATATTCCTGATAAATCACAGGCTTAAAAAATATTATGGTTTCTAAGAAACTATAATAATCTCTAAACTCGGCGAAATAGACCACGATAAATTGGCATTCCTTGCTCTAAACATTTTTTTTCACGGTGGGTTTGTGCTTTGGTGCTCTGAATAATTTTTTCTTCAGCCAATTTTTCATCTAGGGTAAAAGCCCCGTGCTGATTGATGAGCTCGCAATAAAAATCAAAAAGTTCTTTAACATCAGTCTGTAATAAAATGCTGCCATCTTCTTTTACTCGCTCATGCAAGGCCGTCAAAAAAATTTCATTGAGCACCAAACGTTTTTTGTGACGCGCCTTCCACCACGGATCGGGAAAATTAACAAAAACCTGATTGATTGATAAAGGCTTAAATAACAGCGGAACTACCAACCACGCGTTACCATGAAATGCTGCTGCGTTCTTGATATTTTCGCGGACAATACGTCTTTGCGCTTGATTAATAAATTCGTACTTCCATTCAACACCCACCATATTTCGATCAGGGTAATTGATAACCCTATCAAAAAAGAAATGAGGCCGCCCGCAGCCAATTTCAAGATCAACGGGCTGCTGATTGGCAAAATAGCGCTGCCAATCGATATTGAAGGGATACATTGTAGGAAGACTTTTAAGGTTGAAAGTTTTAACAGTTGTCATATAGCTACTACTCTAAATTTTATTACTGAGATACCATTTTTACTTGTGTACTTTATTTAAGGTAAGCCATGAAAGTTTTCGGCATAAGCGATCTACATCTCTCATTCTCAAGCGACAAGCCTATGGATATTTTTGGCGATCATTGGCGCAATCATGCCGATCGCATGGCCGATGAGTGGGACCGCCTGATTCAAGACGATGATGTCGTTCTGTGCCCTGGCGACTTATCCTGGGCCATGAAATTAAGCGAGGCCCAGGCTGACCTAGACTGGATTGCAGCACGCCCTGGTCTAAAAATTTTAGTCAAAGGAAACCATGACTTATGGTGGAGCGCCATTGGGAAAGTACGCTCGGCTCTTCATCCTTCATGTGTGGCTCTGCAAAATGATGCCTATGATATTGGCCCCTTTGTTATAGCAGGATCGCGCTGCTGGACTGCGCCTGGCTCCTTTGACTACACCGAGCATGATGAAAAAATTTATTTACGAGAATATGAGCGCCTTAAGATGAGTCTTGATCGTGCCGTAGCACTGGCGCCTGATAAGCCCATCCTGGCCGCAATCCATTATCCCCCCTTCACCGTCCGCAAAGAAAACACCAAATTTGCCGACCTTCTTGAAAAATATCCCGTAAAAATATGTGTTTATGGCCATTTGCATGGCGAAAAATCTTTCCGCTATGCCTTTGAAGGTGAAAGAAATGGCATCAATTATATGCTGCTTTCATGTGATTATTTAAACTTTAAGCCACGCCCAGTTTGGCCATTGATCAACGCCGATGAAATAAAGGCCTGCTAAGATGAAAAGCAAAAAAATATGGAAGCTGCGCCAATTAAATTCGCAAATAGAACAAACATTTATATCTGAACTTGGGCTCTCTCATGTACTGTCAGAAATTTTGGCACGCCGGCCTCTCCATTCTTTGGAAGAGCTCAAAGATTTTTTACAACCTAGCCTAAAAAATCTCAAAGAGCCCTATCAATTTGTTGATATGGAAAAAGCTGCAGGCCGTATTGTAAAAGCCATCACCACGGGTGAACACATTGGACTTTTTGGTGATTACGATGTTGACGGCGTGTGTTCGACCGCACTTTTAAGCCAGTTTTTAGACATGTGTGGTGCACAATTTTCTAGCACCCTACCCAACCGAATGAACGAGGGCTATGGCTTGAGTGTTGCTGGTGTCGACAGACTCCATCAGCAAGGTGCTCAACTGATCATCACCGCTGATTGCGGTATCACCGCTCATGCTCAGATTGATTATGCTCGTTCGTTGGGAATAGAAGTTATTGTTGTGGATCATCACGAGGTGGGTGATTCATTGCCCAACGCTTATGCCGTGGTGAATCCCAAACGCCAAGACTGTGAGTCTGATGCCTCTTACTTGTGCGCTGCGGGTGTTTGTTTTTTTTTAGTGCTTGCCATCAGAAGAATTCTTAGAGAGCAAAATTTCTTTAGCATGGAAGCTCAGCCTGATGTCAAAAAACTTTTAGATCTTGTAGCATTGGCGACTGTCTCTGACGTCGTACCGTTGATAAAAGATAATCGTATTTTGATTAAAGCCGGCTTGGCAATACTCAAAAAGGGTCAGCGAATTGGTCTTAATGCTCTACTTGAAGCATCAAAAATTAATAGACAAAAAATATCTTCCACCAATTTGGGGTTTCATTTGGGTCCGCGCATCAACGCTGCAGGCAGACTAGAAGATGCAACGCAAGCATTATTTTTACTTAATCAAAAAGATTCACAAAAAGCGCTCACCACTGCTTACGAGCTGGATGTGATCAATCAAGAAAGAAAAGAAATTGAACGAGCTACAGTTGAAGAAGCGATTGCCATTGTTGAGTCCTGGCCAGATTATCAACAACTACCAGCCTTAGTGCTTCATCAAGAACATTGGCATCCTGGTGTAGTGGGAATTGTTGCCAGCCGTGTTGCTGAATATTTTCACCGCCCAAGCATAATCATCGGCGAAAAAGGCAAAGGATCAGGCAGAAGTATTCCTGGTATTGATCTTCATGACATGGTTCTTAAATCTTCACAGAGCTTGAGTGGTTTTGGCGGCCATGCTCACGCCATAGGTCTAACGCTTGGAACACAAGGAGCCGAGCAATTTCGCAAAGATCTTCTGCGCACTTTTTCAAAATCCGTCGATCAAGAAATTTTTATTAAAAAAATAAGTTACGATGCCGAACTGGATCTATCTCAAATCAGTTTAGCTTTGGTTGATGAGCTTTCATTGCTTGAACCGTGTGGTGCAAAAAATCCTCATCCTGTCATTCGCATTAATGGCTGTTTCATGCGCAACCTCAGACGCTTAAATGGCGGTCACCTTAAAGGCGAAATAGAAAACAGCAAAGGACGTGCCTCTTTTATCGCGTTTCGCACTGATATTAGCGATGAGCTTGTATCGACACCGCTGGATATCTTGGCTGTCATTGAAAAAAACGAATGGCTGGGAAATGTTTCAGCTCAACTACGCCTGCTCGATTACAAAAGAAGTGAAGGCATGATTTCTAGTTCTCCCTACACATAGTTCTGTCTGAAGTGAGCAATCAAGTACCATTGTAACTTGGTTGATATTCAAGTTTGCAAAGAGAATATCTGGAGCAAAGGAGAACTTATTATGACTAACAATCTGCTATTAACAATCTTTTTTCTGAGTGTCTCGGCATTTTCTTCAGATTTTGATCCCAATCAATATTGTTGTTCACGAGAAGACTGGGACGCTCAAGACACAAAAGTGCAAGAGCTTTCATTTCATTCTCAGAAATTTCTAAGCTTATTATTGGTCATGCCCTAACAGGCGCAAAGCATTGCCTCGAAAATTGTCCTCGCATCATATTAGCCCTGGTTCTCGATTCATGAATAGATTCAATGAAATAATTGACGCGGCCAACAATTACATCGCTGACAATCATTAATACATTCTGTTTCCCTTTTGATTTCGTTGGTTACACAAAAATAATCTGGACTTAACTAAGCTCAATAGAGGTCCGTCACATTAATCTCATAAACCGGGGCATTAGGTATTTTTGTAGCGAGACTCCCCTTGAGTGACCTCAAAGTATCGATATTCTCCTTCAACAGCTTCACAAAAGAAGAAAATTTTTCTTTATCATCTTCTTTTGGATTATTGACAAGCCTATCGACAAGCATATTTGCTATGGCCCACCATAACTTATTCATCATTTGCAATTGAGGCCACTCTTTTAAAAGCTCTTCAGCATTTTTCTTTATGTTTTCTAGTAGATTAATCTGAGCTTCATATTCCAAGGACTGCAAAGCAAGTGCTGGTCTCAAAATTTTGTCATCAAGCATATGAAAATAGCGTTCCATTTCTGCTGAACCAGTTCCAATAGTTTTGAAAATATCAACGCTCGCTAAGAAGAAAAGTCTATTTATACGCTTTTCAAATTTGCCGTTATTCCAAGGCCTTGGACTTTCACTAAAAAGAATTTCTAGAATGTCTTCTAATAAACCTTCTATTGATTCAGATTTAAAAATAAAAGAACGCTTAGCATCAGGTGATAACATGGCATATTCTTTTATCCATTTATCATAATGCTTAACCGTATCTTGTAATTGAGTATCTCTTCTATGGGGAATACTTACGTCAATCAATTCTCCGCCAAATATCTTTTCCTCGGAATCTCCATTTTTTTTGCGCACCATTTGAAACTGCACCTTTTCTCTTAACAAGTAAAATTTTGCAAGCTTAGTTTCGTCACCTGGCCTTGAAAATTCCAAAGATAAGTTGGTGCTATTTGCAAGCCAATGAGGCTTTTCCCCCACTAAAAGAGAAACTACTTTATCGGTGGGTCTTGGCACATGCACTTGTTGAGAATCAAAGGCTCCTATGTATGGGCAAAAGCTTTTTGGGTCGGCTTGTGCATCCAGAAGTTGCAGCTGAAGAAATTTAGAGCGATACCACTTTTCTTTACTTGGATCTTGCAAGATCTTAAGATCATTTAAAGTTTTCATATAATCTGCAAGTACCGATGAAGCTGATGAATTATCAAACTGAAGGAAGTCAAAATATTTTTTTGGCGCCGCATTAAATTGGTCGCGGATAGTATTAAGCGATCTCGAAACTATATCTACTATATCTTCACTAACAACGTCAAAATCAAGCTTTGCGATATTCGGATCAATAAGCACACTAAAATCAGCATCAGAGCGTTTAAAATAATCACCAAATTTTGCTTCCAAGATCGCCCGTGAAGAAGGAGGAACTCTATTTAGAATTTCTGCATTGGCGAGCATCTTTAAAACATTTCCACCTTTGAAAATAAAAAATATCTCGTGTTCGCTCAAGCCATGTTTTTTTCTGTAGGCATCTAATTCCTTATTGATTGTAGTATAGGTAGCCTCAAGGAAGTTATACAGACTTTCTGGCGTACGGAAAAATTCCTTGACCACTATGTCTGTGAGCACCTCTTTAACATCTCGGTTTTCATCAACAAATTCTTCTTTCTGAGTTTCAAATACACTCACTGATGATTGCTGAGGTCTAAGGCAATCGACTTTGCCAGTTCTACTTGACACTATTTTTTTGGCTCTTGGAGCAGCAGTCAGGGATGGCATGCTCAAGTAAGCTGGTTCAGCAAACGATATAAGCGCAGTAATTAGCATGCCAAAAAACATCAATAAAAAAGCTTTATTAATCATTTTATTACCAAAAATAAATTCAAATCTTCTCTATCTAATATTTAATGAAACTTAAAACAACAATATTTTTTACTCAAAAAATAATTGGCTCTTGTTCTGCTGACCACACAGGATATTTTTTCATGATGATTTCAAACAAAGGATGGCACAAAAAGCAATCAAGCCATGTACTGAGCTTTTCAAATCCAAGCTGCAAAAAATATTCTTTGTCAACCATGACCGCCTGACGAATAAAAGGAAACAAAGCGATATCTGCTCTGCTCATTTTTTGACCGATAAGAAAATTATTTTTCTGAAGCATTTCTTCTAAGTTAGAAAAATATTGGCAAAGATTTTTCTTGGTTTCCTCAAAATCAACATCAGGATAAAGATCTTTGTATTTGTAGCGATGCAGAATTTTTACAAAAAATAAATCGTTGTCTTGAATAATTTCTTCGATTTGTTTTTCATCGTGACCTGAAAGTTGATTGATCTTTTGTGGGTCATTTTGTTTTAGAGCCCAGTCAATGATTTCTAAACTTTCATCAAACACTGTTTTATCTGACAAAACTAAAACTGGAACCGTTGCCTTGGAAGATGCTGCTATTAAATCTTTTGCTTTATTTTTAAGATCTATTTCTCGTATGTAGCAAGAAATCCCTGCATATTTCAAAGCAAAACGAGCCCTCATAGCATAGGGACAGCGGCGAAAAGAATAGAGAATATTTTTTTTACACATATTAAAGCCAAAGTTTTTGATTTTTTTTGATCAAAAACTTTATGTGCCAATTATTAAAGGCCCCTGCTAGCGGGGCCCCATTTTTTTATACTTACCACATCACGCTGGAGCTGAGATTATCATGATTATGATGCGCACTTAGATGCAGGTGATCCATGCCATCGCTGCCACATCCTCCAGTGTAGACACCATGAGTATTGAAGAAGCTGCTCAATGTCATGTGAACATTTACTGCTGTATTAAGCACACCGTGGGCTGCTCCATGCACAGCACCAACGCCAGTATCAAGCACCCCATGAACCAAATTGCCTGCCACATTGAGAACAGTGAATCCACCATCTATCAAAAACGCACCAATGCCAACACCTGTAGCTGCAAGATCAGCAAAACCATGAAGAATATGAGTAGCCATATCTGCTGTCACTTGAACCAGTCCATGATCGGTGACGATATAGGCGCCAATGAAATTCACATGACTGCCAATTTGTACTCCTTTAAAGGAAACTCTGTGGTCAATGAAAGCACCACTAAAATTCACATTATCAAGCTTAGCTCCGGCAAATGAGCTTATTACAGTTGATTTTCGTCCTTTCGCTACGCCAAAGTGAGCACCATGAAAGTTTGTATTGGTGATCATGGTATTTTGAAAACTCACACCCATTAACTGACCACTCATGCTGCTTTGACTGATGGAACCTTTAGAAAAATTAACCTTATACATCGGTCCATTCCAAGAAAGATCATTGATGACCGCCTTAGAAAGGTTCAACTTTGACCAGGTAGATTGGGTAAAGCAATTATGATTGAGCTTTAGATTTTTATGTTTAGTCCATCGGAAGTGGTGTTTTGTTCCCCAGACATGACCATGTACATGGTGATGATGAAAATCGCCATTGTGCATTAGCAATGCGATATCGACATCATCACCCAAAAGCTGACAATTAGACTGTGTGATAGTTGCTCCGCAACCTGCTTGTGCGCTTTGCTCTAGAGAAAATTTTTGTTGCACTGCTTTCGATTGAGAACATTGACCCATATCATTTTGAGCACTTTGCTGAGCAGCACCGCATTGACTGATTGTTAAACCTGCATCATCGTCGCTGCTGCTGTAGCTATCACTATCGCTATCACTGCTGCTATCATTAATTTCAATAATTTTTACGCCTTTTTGGAGAAAGCTTTGTTGAGCGCTTTGCTCTGCACACTGTTGAGCCGACGCTTGCTTGGCACATCCGCTTTGTTGCAGGCTCGTTTGCTTAGCACATGAACTTTGTTGGACGCTAGTTTGCTTAGCACATGCATTTTGTTGAGCAGCACCTTGTGCTTGGCCTTGATTCATGGCCTGAGCTCCCAAGGACATGGCCATCGCCACTAGACCACTTGCGATAACTGGTTTATTAAACATATGAGCTGACCTCGTTAGTTTTTGTGTCGTTACTGGGCTAGCATTTGGGGTCAGCTTATTATTCCTAACTAAAAATTCTTATTATTTTTTTATTTGCTAGCTTTTACCTATCCTCCTGTCTGCGACATAGAAAATAAACGCCGACGATGTTTGTTGAGACTTGGATGAAATGATTCTTTATTCTCGACCGATTGTTTTATGCATGCTTCAAGTTTTTTTTCGTCTTCTTTTAAAAGATCTACGCCTACGGAATCATAGAGACAGCCATAGAGTTTTCCCGACGCACTCAGACGCAAGCGATTACAATTTTCACAAAAAGGTTGAGTATCTGAAGCGATAAGGCCAAAATTCACATTCAATGCTGAAAAATAAAACTGCTGTGCCGGATCGCTTGCATGTTTGCGAGGCATAGCAATCACTTCGCCGTAACTTTTAATTTTCTCAATTATTTTTTTTCCACTCAAAAAATTTTCTTTCACAAAATCTTGGGCTGATCCCGTATTCATCAATTCAATAAAGCGCACTTCGAGCTTATATTTTTTTGCCATAAGTAAGAAATCTAGCAGTTCATCGTCATTGTTCGACTGCTGCACAACCATGTTGAGCTTAGTTTCAAAGCCTATGGCTTGAGCTTTTTCAATGGCATTTAAAACACTTGCCACACTTCCTTTGCCCATAAGATTTGCATAGCGAGATTCATTCAAACTATCTAAGTGAAAAGTAATGTGCCTGAGACCTGCCTGCCATAGAGATTGAGCCCTTTTGGTAAAAAGCAAACCATTGGTAGTAAGAGCACGTTTACTGCCAGGAAAATATTCAGAAAATATTTCAACTATAGACGGCAACTCTTTTCTCAACAAAGGTTCTCCGCCGGTGAAGCGAATTTTTTCAATGGGAATTGTTTGCAGTGCACAAGCAAGTTTTTGGTAGGAGCTCAGCGATAATTTTTGATTGGAAAACTTTTGTGGAGGATCACAATAATTGCAGCGCAACTGACAATTTTCCAGCACGCTTATGCGGAGCGTATAAGAAGAGAGCATAAAAAAAGACTCCCATAAGAGAGCCTCTATAACAAAAAGTCAGTACAAATTATTCCTGAACATTTTCACCATTCGGAGCTGCTGCTGGTTCTTGTAGTTTTCCAGCCTCACCTGCATCTTCGGCTTTCATGCCTTCTTCTTGATTCAAAGTTCCTTCAGCGGGCTTATCAGACGCTGGAACTTTGCTTGGTGCTGAAGATGACGCTTGCGAACTTTTTTCTAATGCATCGAGAACTGATTTATTGCCCGCCGAAGACGACATATATGAGAGAGCGAAATTTGTTACCATGAAGCATACCGCTGCTCCGAAAGTAATTTTTGATAAAAAAGTATTGGCACCGCGACCGCCAAATACCGTATCACTACCCGCGCCACCAAGAGCAGCACTTGCACCACCTCGGTTGCCCGGCTGCAACAAAACCACCATGATCAAGAACAAAGCCACCAATACCTGCAATACAACAACCAATGCTAACATTTCGTTTTATCCTAAGCTTAAGAGTCCATTTAAAACTGTTTTAGTCTAATTCATTTTTGTTCAACTCTTTGACCATAGACAAAAATGATTCAACCTGCAATGATGCGCCCCCTACCAAGGCTCCGTCCACATGAGGCATTGCTACAATTTCCCTAATATTATCAGCTTTTACCGAGCCTCCATAGATAACTTTGGCAGGTCTTTTATCTAAAATCTTAAAAATTATGCCATGAGCTTCATCCGCTTCTTTTGCAGAAGCTGAGCGGCCGGTCCCAATGGCCCACAGCGGTTCATAGGCAAAAATAATTTCACCATCCAGATCTTTAATGTGCTCCATCACAAGCTGACACTGTCTATTTAAAACTGCTTCTAGTTGACCTTCATCTCTTTCTTTGAGACTTTCGCCTACACAAATTATTGGAGTTAGCCCACCCAATAAGCAAGCTCGAGCTTTTTTCGCAACATCACTATCGCTTTCTTTAAAGATTGACCTTCTTTCAGAATGACCAACAATCGCCATACTGACTCCGATTTCGCGTAACTGTGCAACCGACCACTCTCCAGTAAATGCTCCTTTTTCTTCATAAAAAACATTTTGAGCGGCAACTTTGATAGAACTTTTACAAAGTTTTTGAACGCTAAAATCAAGCATCAAGGCGACAGGCGCAATAGCCAAATCAACATGTTTCACAGCGGCAATAACTGGAACTACACGCTCAAAAAAGTCCCCTGCACTTGCTTTGCTATGATGAAGTTTCCAATTGGCAATCAGTAATGGTTTTTTACTGCCCATATTTTTTCCTAATAAAATCCTAAAGCTTCAAGACCAGGCAGCACTTTTCCTTCGAGAAGCTCCAAAGCTGCACCGCCTCCGCTAGAAACAAAATCAATTTTTTCAACCAGGCCAGCATGTTTAAGAGCAGCGATAGAATCTCCACCACCAACTACCGTATAGCCTTGAGTATGAGCCAATGCATTCATTATTTCAGCGGTTCCATGAGAAAATGCTTCAACTTCGCACATTCCTAAAGGACCATTCAAAAATACGGTCTCAGCTCTTTTAATCACCCCACAAAACTCAGCCCTGCTTTGAGGACCTATGTCAAATCCTGCCTGTGTCGGCGCAAATTCACCTGAAGCAACAACTTTTATATCACTCTGGTCCTGTGCTCTGGCAACAACATGGTCAGTCGGCAAATAAATTTTTACTCCAAGTTCTTGCGCTTTGCGCAGCAGATTCGATGCCTGCATGAGTTTATCATTTTCCACCATGCTTACGCCCACTTCAAAGCCTTGAGCCTTCAGAAAAGTATATGCCATAGCCCCACCTATAATGAGTGCATCTACTTTTTTTACCAGCTGCGTGAGCACGCCGATCTTACTGCTTACCTTTGCTCCACCAACAATGGCAACAAAGGGACGGTCTGCATGATAAAGGAGCTTATCAAAGGCCTTTAATTCTTTTTTCAACAACAAACCGCCCATGGGTTTTTCAAAAAATTTAGCCACGCCTACTGTTGATGCGTGAGCACGGTGAACAGCACCAAAGGCATCATCTATATAAAAATCCATCCCGCGAGCAAGCATCTTAGCAAAAACTGGATCATTTTTTTCTTCACCACCATGAAAGCGCAAATTTTCTAGCATGATAAGGCTGGCAGGAGGAGCATTGGAAATGATACGGCTTACTCCATCACCCACGCAATCATGAACAAAAATTACTTCTTGATTGAGCAAATCTCTCAAATAATCAGCTACGGGCTGAAGACTCAGCGCTGGTCTCACTTTAGCTTTGGGGCGCCCAAGGTGAGATATAATAACAACTTTGGCGTTGGCTCTTAAAAGTTTGCGAATACTGGGAATTGCAAGCTCAATTCGTTGAGCATCTAAAATATTTCCCTCAGTATCTATGGGAACATTAAAATCCACCCTGCACAAAACATTTTTGCCAGATAACTGATCACTCTCTACTTCATCGAGCCATAAAATTGACATTATTTTTCACCGTTTGTGCATAACAACTGTAATAAATCCACTGCGCGATTAGCAAAACCCCACTCGTTATCATACCAAGATAGAACTTTTATCAAATCGCCATCGATCACTTCAGTACACAATGAATCAACAATAGAAGAGCAATTAGTTCCCAGCATATCCACCGAAACCACCGGGTCGTCACAATAACCTAAAATCCCTTTCAAAGTAGTTTCCGATGCTTGTTTTAATGCATTATTTATTTCTGCTACGTTGGTATTTTTCTCCACATGGCAAACCATATCGATCAAGCTGACATTTGGAGTTGGCACACGAATCGCCATTCCTTGAAAGCGCCCTTCCAACTCAGGCATAACCAATGAAATTGCTTTTGCTGCACCTGTGGTAGTTGGAATCATCGACACAGCGGCCGCACGAGATCTGCGCTTATCTTTGTGGGCTTTATCAAGAATATGCTGATCATTGGTATAACTATGAATGGTGGTCACTGAAGCTTTTTTAATAACAAATTGTTCATGCAGAACTTTTGCTACCGGAGCAATACAATTAGTTGTACACGAGGCTGTGGAAATAATTTTCATATCTGGACGATAGTCACTGCTATTAACTCCATAACAAATGGTTGCATCTGGAGAATCTTTAGCTGGCGCGCTCAGAAGCACTTTTTTTGCACCAGCATCGATATGTTTTTGCGCTTTGTCTCGACTCAAAAAAAGTCCTGTAGATTCCAAAACCACATCAACACCAAGCTCTCTCCAGGGAAGCTCGGCTGGTTCCCTTATGGCAAGAGCTTTGATCTTTTGTCCGTTGACATTAAGATAGCCATCTTCTCTGGAAACATCGCCTTTAAACCGGCCATGTACTGAGTCATACTTAAACAAATATTCCAGTTCATCTAGCTGAGCCAAATCATTGATAGCCACCACTTGAGCATGCGCTCCGAGCAGTCTACGCTCTTCTAAAATACGCAATGCAACACGACCAATACGTCCAAAACCATTGATAGCAATTTTGTAACTCATAGCTTAAGGCCTTTGATTATTTTTTATGCGCTTGAAAACTTAGCAACACGAAGTTTCGTGTCAAGTTGAGCCTGCTTAAAGTTCTATCAACTTTACTAAATTCTTTAGCGTTCAATTGGGCGCTTTGCTAAAAGCTCACTCCCAGAGAGATGCTTACATGCTGTTAAATACTCACAATATTCTTCTATCTGCCTGACAGCATCTTTTGTCTGATCCAAGGATGAAAATATCAATTCAAAATTTTGTGCTAGCCTTAAAGAATCTTCCTTGTTGAAATTTTCATTAAAGTGCACCTCTATAAAGTCATAGTAGCGATATTTATCGGATTCATCTAAGCTCGGCACATCATAAGCGTTGACATTGTTCCACCATATTTCTTGACTAAGAAGAGCATAAAAAATATCTGCTTTGACTGAAGGAATTTCAAACATATAAAAGCTACTATTTTCTTCAAAATCTGCTTTTTTATCTTCTAAAGCAAACAGTAATCCGCCAAAAATATAAAATATTAAAACCATAAGAGTTTTAGTTTGCATGCTTCCTCTCAAATTAACTTTTAATAAAAAATGAATTAGAGGTTTATAATATTTCTTAATTTTTATGATTAAATTTTTTCGAGACACGAAACTCCCCCATTTGCATTGGAGTCTTGACTGTGATTGAAGCCTTACAATTATTTTCAAAGCCTTACTTTGCTCATAAAGGATTTTCTATGTCGTTGCTCCAAGGAACTATGGGCTACCAACGTTTTCGCTTAGCTCAATCTGATTTAAGCGCTGCTGATATCGCTCAGAAATTATCTCTTTTTAAATTTCGCCCCCTTCACCCTCAAGGCGAAGACAACGAAAGCGCAGGATGGGTAGCTTTTCAGTCTGAATATGATCACGAAAAAAGCATTGAAGTGTCTGATTTTTATTACGATGGCAAAATTATTTTATGTTTAAGAGTAGATAATTTGATCGTTCCTAAACAGCTTTTAAAGTCATTAGTCAAAAAAAGCTTAAATAATTATTTTCGTGATCATCAAAAAGCTGCAGATAAGACAGTACGCAAAGAGATCGAACGCGCTGAGATCCAAGGTTTACGGCAAAGAATTTTAGCCAAAAGCCGTTTTGTAGAGGCAGTCTGGGATCTTAGTGGCGAATTAAAAATACTAAGCCGCAGCCATAATTTGGTGGATAGATTTTTAGGAGTATTTCAGGATAGTTTTTTGACTCGCCCAGAGCGTCATGATTGCGCGTCACAGACCTACGATTATTGCCTAAAAAACGACTCTATTATTGTTATGGATGCCCTCCATCACACACCACTTTTTACGCCACCAACACGAATCGATGTGCAGTAAGGGGATAAACATGCTTACACACACAAAAGAAATTGCTCGGCTTAGAGATAATGCTTCTTTCTTGGCTTATGAATATTTAAGCTGGCTTTTTTTACTGCTCGACCGAGAAAACGCCGGTGAAATTATTTCAGACATCACCAAAGATGTGCTTTTTAAGGAAGATATTAAAATCACTCTTGGCACCAAACTTGTCACCTGTCTTTTTAATCATAAGGAGCAAAAAACCTCTATCACAAGCCCTTGCTTAGAGGAGAGCCACGAAATTTTTGCCAGTCTTCGCAATGGCCACATGGTGGAATCTTTGGCAATAATGATTGGGTTTTCTGACTATTCCTTGCATGTTCAACTCAATGCCACTGACTTTGCCCTCACTCAAATCAAATTAAAAACAGATTATGAAAATGATGATCTCAATCAAGAAGAGAGCTTGAGCGAGCAGGATAAAACTCGAGAAGCGATTTTCTTACGTATGAGTGCAATAAAGGATCTAGAAAAAATACTCGACGCGCTTTTTTCAAGATTTTTGCAGATTCGCTTAAAAACATATCAACAAGAGCTTAGCCACATGCGCCAACACATTGACAAGCGACTGAGCCAAGTTAACAAAAATAATGAAACACCACCTGCACCACTTCATCAAGAAACGCCATTGGAACTTTAACTTTGGCTCTCAACTTTTTTGTTCATTTTGGTCAATAAAAAAGGCGGATACACCGCCCTTTTTCAATACAACAATTCTAACAACTGCTGATAATCCACTTTATTTTTGCAGTACTTTTCTACGAGCTAGCTCAACAAGGACTGCAGTTTAAGCGCAAGGGACATATCGCCCTTCACTCGGATCTTCCCTTGCATAAAAGCCATAGTGGGATTTAATTTTCCTGTGGCAAGCTTCACCCAATCATCAGATTCTTTGATGGTGATAGTACATTGCGCATCGCCATCAGATTTTTGTACCCAGCCATCTTCCTTAGTAAGATCCACGAGCCATTTTTCACCAGCAATATCAAACAAATAGCTTGCATTGATCTTTTTTGCTTTGTCCTTAGTAAGACGTTTACTCATTTCATCAAACACTACCTGAGGAGTTGCCATAGCTCACCTACTTATCTTATCAGAGGCGTTTAACGCCAATATTGTGCCTTGGCCTTGTGACAAATGCGATTACTAATGTCAAGGAAAACCTGAGAGGCTGTTGTGGAAGGCACGGAAAAATTTTTGAGTTACATTTTTATGGGCGCTACTGGGAATAAATTATCATCAAGAAACTTTATACCACACATAGATCGGGTGATTATATATGAAAATTTACACTACGGTGCTGCTTTTTTATTCCTCTTTAATAAATCTTACAGCACGCACTAATTCAATATTATCGTCAGGCTATTTAGCAGACAATGAAAGCAGTATTGAACAAAAATTATTTGACCCTGATGACTCTTCGCAAAGCTCTATAGGAAATAAATATTTTTCGTTTTATCATGCCGCATTAAAACTTGATACCAGTGACTCTGGAAAGCAACACTCGAAATCAAAAACTGAATTTTTTAATTATTCTGGCACTAGTGATGACAATGATTTCTATAAAGATTATCTACTTTTTTTGCGCGATCAAAAACACATCAAAGCCAATGATGAAAGTGAGCAAGCTCTCTTTGATTCTAAGGCAAAAACTGAAATTTTCAATTGTTTTGGCAGTAGTAATGACAATGATTTTCATGAATAAAAGCTGCTTCGTTTTTGCTCAGCAAGAAAATAACAAGGCCAAAAATGTGGCTTATTAATCAAGCCAAGAGTTTAAAAGCAAACTACAAAAAAATCTGCATAATTAGTTTTATCGTAGAAATCTTAGCTTTTACGCATGAGAACTTGCTGATCTTCGCTCATAAATATGTACCGGTGTGCTGCGCATCCAACTCATATCCAAGCGTAAAATTTTAAGCAGGCGAAAATGCTTTTCATCGGGAAGCTCTTGCAGACTTACTAGGCGGAAGGGGTGCGTAAATTGTGCCAATCTTTTACTTACCTCTTTCATAAATTTAATTGAAAAGGCTGTGGAACATACATAGATGACCGTCGCTTCACTTAGATCAACACTCATCAAATCTTTGTGCAAAAGAGTAATTTTCGATTTGAGTAGTGGTTCGTATTCGCATGCTCTCCCAAAAGCAACGGATGCCTCTTTGTAGCGTAGTAAAGACAATTCAACACCAACGGATTTTTTTACCAGCGTAGTAAGCGCGGTATGAATAACAACTTTCCCCACTCCCGAGCCCAAATCATAAAAAACATCTTTTTTATCAAGTTTGAGAAAAGCTAATAACTTATTGAGCGCAGCATGTCTTATCTCGCCGTAAACGGGTGATCCTTTGCTTTTTTTCACCCGCTGATTATCTTCCGAAGGAATTTCAAAACCGCAGAGATCTTTATAAATTCTATTCATGAGTGTGCGAGTAGTTAAAAGTTGCTGTGTCACCTGTGCTCCTTATTAAAAACCTTTAAGGATATTTTACGAGCCGCTGATAATAATACAATAAAACAACTGATTTCATGATGTTAGACACAGAAATATTCATACGTATCCTCAAGAATAAACTGCAGCTTTAATTTCTGAACGCCCGCAGTGATAACGAGGACTAGGAAGAAATTAAACTGAAGTTTATTTTTGTAAGCCTTAAAACATATCCCAAGAATAAACTGCAGCTTTAATTTCTGAACGCCCGCAGTGATAACGAGGACTAGGAAGAAATTAACTGAAGTTTATTTTTGGGATTGAAACTTTACTATGAAACTGAACATCTCTTTTTTTACCAGAAGATAAAAGTAATAATATATAGGAATTTAAATTATAAGAGGCGATACCATGACCACAACATCGCAAATACGAGATCCCATCCACGGCGTTATTTACCTAAACTCTCAAGAACGAGCTGTCATTGAATCTCATGCTTTCCAAAGACTAAGGGGTATCAAGCAACTAGGCTTTGCTGATTTTGCTTTTCCTGGCGCGACCCACACACGCTTTGCCCACAGTTTGGGGGCAATGAATTTTGCAGGTAAAATGTTTGATAGAATCATGGCTAAAAGCACGATTAATCAAACTTCACTCAGTTTATTTCGCCAAGTTGTACGCTTAGCCGCACTGCTTCATGATGTCGGTCATCCGCCACTATCTCACACAACAGAAATGTTGATGCCATTAAAAACTCCATCTCAAACTTCGAAAAAAAACGAGCGAGTAAAGCACGAAGACTATAGCTTGAGCATAATCTTAAACTCTTCTCTCACAGAATGTATTAAAAAAAATTTTGGTAGCGACATGGCAATTATGGTAGCCGCATTGCTTGCCAAGGATTCCCAAAATAATTTTTTTGCTGTTGCTAATATCGATTACTCCCCTTTACTTCGACAAATTATTTCTTCCGAAATTGATTGCGACCGCATGGATTATCTTTTGAGAGATAGTTTTTATTGTGGAGTAAACTACGGCAAATTCGATAGCGATTGGTTAGTTGAAAATCTGCTCTATATTATAGACCACAAAAAAGCTTATCTTGCTATTAAAGCACGAGCCCTATTTGCTTTTGAAGATTTTTTACTGTCACGCTATCACATGTTTTTGAGCGTTTATCTACATCATACTCCGGTCATTATGGAAAAAATGCTCGCCCATTTTTTTAGTGAATGCCCTAAAGAGTTTATACTCCCAAGCGATATCGAAAATTATCTAGCCATTGACGATGTTGATCTATGGTGGGCTTTAAGACATAGCAAAAATTCCTGGGCACAACGCATCGTTCAAAAAAAACCCTATGTTTTACTGATTGAACAAGTGCTGAGCTCAAGCAAAATTCCCCCGCCCAATCAGCCTCAAATAATTGAACAAGCGCTCACTAAGGCTGGCATCGAGGTCATAAGTACCCACTCCAAAAGTTCTATTTCGCATTATTTTAATACTTCTAAATCGATGCTCTTTGTCCAAGAGCCACGCAAAGATCCCATAAAATTGGAAAAATTTTCTTCACTTTTCATTCGCTATCAAGTGCCCACACAGATAGACAGAATTTTTGTTGATCCCCACTACGTATTAGAAGCTCAACAGATCGTTGATAAACTTCAAAGAGCATGA
This sequence comes from Myxococcales bacterium, assembly GCA_023898405.1. NCBI lineage: Bacteria > Pseudomonadati > Myxococcota > Myxococcia > Myxococcales > Myxococcales bacterium. The sequence continues at coordinate 2,228,935 of CP060221.1, read as the reverse complement.
ATATTTTTTACTTGAACAAATCATGCGAGAACCAAAAAATTGAGCTAAAACTCTAATAATTATCTGAGGAAATACATGTATAAAACTTTATTGCCCTTATTTTTTGCCCTTTTTACCTTAAGCTTTCCCTTAAAATGTGACTCTGCCCGCTATGCGATAGCTTTTAATGGACTTCAGACCATGGCTTTTTACAGCGCCAACAAAATTTTTGTATCCCCCCAATTTCCTAAACTGGTCTTTCTTCCTTTCCACTTTGATGCTCAAATTCGGCTCGATGATATTAAGGCTTTGAGTTTTGGTTTAGTTTATCGCTATGAAAACTATCATGACAATGGTCCTCTCTATTCCGATAAAGGTAGCTTGCGGGTCATGAAACTTTGGACCAACTACCATGAAGTTTTTATGTTAGCGGGAATGCGATTTAGCCCTAAAAATACGGGGCTTGAGGGCCTATATTTTCTGGCGAGAGGCGGTTTAGGATTAGCAATGAGTCCCGATTATTTTGCTTTGTCGGCACTTGCCCAGCCTGAGGTTGGCTATTCTTTTTCTTTCGGCGCTCCAGGATTAAGGCTTGATATCGGACTGGGAGTTTTATTGAATCTCCCCTTTTATGAAACAATCGACTTTGCTGTTCCATGGAAAAAAAATTCCATGAGCTACAGCCTGGTTGGAATTCTCGTCCATCAGGCAATACCAGTACTCAATCTAGGCTTAGGATTTAATTGGTAAGTTGTCCATTTTTAATGGTTAGTCGCGCAGGATGCATGGTCCAGTCATAAAAAATTTCATTCCAATCATGACAGTGGGTCAACAAAATATCTGCTTTTTTCCCTGGAGCGATTACTCCGCGATCAGTAAAACCAAGTGAAAGCGCTGCATGAACTGTTATTGCTTTAAGAGCGTTGGCTGGCGCAACCTCCATCAATGTGACAGCCAGCCGTGCAGCCAAAATCAAATCGTTGCACATCGCCGATCCCGGATTAAAATCAGTAGCTATGGCAAGCTTCACGTGAGAATTGACAAGCTCATGCACCGGCGGCAATTGTTGTGCCCGCAGAAAAAGTGCAGCAATGGGCACAAGCTCAACAATACAATTGTGCATAGCGATAATTTTTATATCGTCCGCCCTTAAAAAATCGCCATGACTGATACTTTTAATGGGAAAATCCAACAACAGTTGAGCACTGCCTTGATAAGAAAGTTGCTCTAGGTGCGCTCGTAAACCAAAACCTAAATCACATGCCTTTTTAAAAATGGTTCGCGTCTGTTCAATGGAGAATGCGCCCTTTTCACAAAAAACATCACAGTCTACCGCCAGTTTTTCATGAGCGATCTGAGGCAGCATCTCATTAATAATCGCATCCACGTAGCTTTGAGCGTTGGCTTTATATTCGCTTGGAATAACATGAGCTCCCAAAAAAGTAGCGCTGATATCTACGGCGTGTGATGCATTGAGTTCTTTTAAAATACGCAGCATGGCTAACTCATGCGTTGAGCTCAATCCATATCCAGATTTTGCCTCGATGGTCGTCACGCCCTTATGCAACATGGACGTGAGATATGCGTGGGCTGAATCAAAGAGCTGTTGATGAGAAGCCTTACGCGTAGCACTAACAGTGGATTGAATGCCACCACCTTTTGCCATGATTGATTGGTAGCTCTCACCTGACATTCGCCAGGAAAATTCTTCTGCTCGTTTAGATGCAAAAATTAAATGAGTATGGCAATCAATGAGCCCCGGCATTACAACTTTTTTTTCGGCATCAATAATATTGTGCACCATTACCTGAGGTAGCTCTTTTTGCGGACCACACCAAAAAATAGTTGAATCATCGATGAGCAATGCCGCATCTTCAATGAGATCAAGCTCATTTTCATGATTCGCCATGCACAACAATTGGCTGATATTGTTGATCAAAAGCACAAAAATCTCCTGCCAAGGTAAATCTTTATTTCCATTTCACAAATACCGACACATCCATACCTCATCGTTCTTTGAACAGATCTAGTAATTTTATGATCGGAATTTGCTCTTTCAAACTGCTCATTCTTAGTTTGTTTAGTAATTCGCGTAAATTAAGAGGTGCTTTATCAAAAACATCCCAATACTTAGCTTCATCATCACTGTTTAACAGCAAATGAAGGGTAATCGCTGTTCTTTTATTTTCTTTATTTATTTTATCTATAACTACTGAATAAAAATACTGAGATTTATTGCTATCTATTTTAATTTTCGCAGTTCTAGGTGATAAAACAGAATCATGTATATGTACTTCGAAATCTTTTAATGCGCCTACTTTTATTTCATTTTCATAACTAACATCAAATTGGTTTTCAAACACACCTATATCCACTCTGGTGAGTAAGCGAGTACCGTCAAAATTTAAAGGGGCATCAGTATCAAGCCAAGTATGCGACATAATACCTGTTGTATATTGAGATGAATCTTGATCTTTATGGTCTTCTTTTTCTCCTAAAGTGCTTAGTGATTGACCCACTATAAAAATATCAATAAAGTCTTTACTTATTTTTTCCATTGAAATTTGTTTTTGCACAGAATTAGGTAAAACATCATAAAAACTTATAGGCAATTTAATTGCCAAAAATGGATATGAGTCCTGTTTTAAAATACCTGATTTGGGATAATCTTGTAAAAATATAGCATTTGGATAACAGCCTGAAATTTTTTTATAAATATTCGATTTTTTCACATTTATAAAATAGCCAGAATTTATATCGAGCACTGAAGTATCTAAGAAATTATTTTTAGCTAACACCTGTGTAAAAGTAGAACGTGAATCATTTTTTATAGGTGAACAACCAATAAATAAAAAAAATATTAAAAAGAAAATCATATTATCCCGTCCTTTATGCGGTAATTGCCAAATACTAAACAGAGATAGGCTAATTTAAGTTATAGCGAATCGCTGCAAGCTTTCTGTATCCAAGGCTTAAATCTAAAAAACCATCTCTTAATGGCACGCCATAGGAATAACAACGCCTCTTTCTTTTGCCACCTGTAAAGCCTTTTCGTAACCGGCGTCGGCGTGACGCATAATTCCCAAAGCAGGATCGGCTGTAAGCACGCGTTCAAGCATAGCATCGGCTTCTTTTGAACCATCGGCTACGCACACTTGCCCTGCATGAAGACTATAGCCCATACCAACTCCTCCACCGTGGTGAAAGCTCACCCATGAAGCTCCGCATGCAGCGTTGCTCAAAGCATTTAGGATTGGCCAATCAGCAATAGCATCGCTACCATCAAGCATTTTTTCTGTTTCACGAAAAGGACTTGCTACAGAACCACAATCAAGATGATCACGCCCAATGACGACTGGCGCTTTAAGCTCACCTGTGCGCACCATCTCATTAAATTTTAATCCAGCTAAATGTCGCTCTTTATAACCGAGCCAACAAATACGAGCAGGCAAACCTTGAAACGAAATTTTTTCTTTGGCGAGCTTTAACCATCGCACCAATGACTTTTTATGTGAAAAAAGTTCCATGATAGCGTGATCGGTTTTGAAAATATCTTCTTCATCTCCAGAAAGAGCCATCCACCGAAAAGGCCCCATGCCTTCGCAAAAAAGCGGCCTAATATATTTGGGAACAAAGCCATCGTAGTCAAATGCACGAGCACATCCGCCATTTTTTGCACCAGCACGAATATTATTGCCATAGTCAAATACCGGCACTCCCAGATCAAGATAGCGAATCATGGCATCCACCTGTTGAGCCATAGAGTGCTCTACCAGTTTGAGATAGCTTTGGGGATTTTTTTCGCGCTCGATCACACATTGTTCAAGGCTCAATCCTTTTGGCACATATCCATACATGGGATCATGAGCAGAGGTTTGATCGGTAATTAAATCGGGGATAAAATTTTTCTCGATGAGCTTAGGGTAGACTTCGCAGGCGTTAGCAATGAGGGCAATACTGCGCCCAACCTCAGATGCTTTATATTTTTTTGCCCGTTCGATGGCCTCATCAAGCGAATAGACAATCTCATCGAGATATTTGCTATGCAGCCGTTTTTTCGCTCGCATTTCATCTACCTCTATAGCCAAACATACTCCGTCAAGCATAGTGACTGCCAAGGGTTGAGCTCCACCCATTCCCCCAAGCCCTGCGGTCAAAACAATTTTTCCTCTAAGATGGCCATCGTTATTAAAGTGCTGCCGGGCAGCCTGAGCAAAAGTTTCATAGGTGCCCTGCACAATTCCCTGAGAACCTATATAGATCCACGAACCTGCGGTCATCTGCCCATACATGATAAGCCCTTTGCGTTCTAGCTCATCGAAATGCTCCCATGTAGCCCACTTAGCAACTAAATTTGAATTTGCGATCAAAACCCTGGGAGCATGATGATGAGTTTTAAGCACCCCCACCGCTTTTCCTGATTGGATGAGCAAGGTTTCGTCGTTGTCAAGAATTTTTAGCTGCCGAACAATTTCATCATATGCTTCCCACGAACGCGCAGCTTTTCCTCGACCGCCATAGACAATAAGCTCCTCAGGCAATTCTGCAACCTCACTGTCAAGATTATTCATCAAGCATCGCATTACTGCTTCTTGCGCCCATGATTTACACGTGATGTCAGTTCCTCTCGGTGCTTTGATATGTCGTATGGTATCCATTCTTTGTCCTGCTAAAAAATCTTAATCATGAAATCAGCATAGTGGACATAAACCAATAATGGCACTTACTTATTGCTCAAAATTATTTTGAGAACATATTTTCAAATAGTCTCGATCGTGAGGTTTAGTTAAGAATTTTGGACTCAGCTTCATGCTACCACTCATCGCTATCTGCATATGCTATGGTTACGAAACGAAGACCTACTTTTTTAACCTTGTTAAGCTAAACCTATTTGCTATTCATGGAACGACAATGTTTCAGCGCACATACTAAAATCCCTTCTGGTGCTCGTATTTTCGTAGGGTCAAGCCCATATCAGGTACTTCTAAGAAATGCCGTGAAATTTACAAAAAGATTATTCACGCATTATGGCGAACTTTCTGAAAAAATGATTTTTAAAAACGTCACCTTTGCAAGAATTCGCGTTTATGTCACCTGTGGGCTTACTTATGAGTAGGGAATCTAGATATTCTGCTCATTTATTTAGTACGCCAGGCATTCAAATATGTATTTTTTTGTCGTTTGAGCCGTCTGGCTGTACAGGCACAAAAAACCACATCAATAAGAGAAAAAGCTGCGCTAGCTAGTGAAATAAGAAAATCCAACATAATACGGCCAACTAGCCCTCATCACCCGATTTGTCAAGTTTTATAAAAAAACAATAAATTGCTGTGTTTTTCTTTTCGCCAAGAGAAGAAAATGCAAAAAAAGCGTGGTCATTACTATAGGTTGCATATTCATGATGAGTAGAGCGGTTAGGTTAAATCACGGCCATAAGCACTGGAAAATTCCCCTGGTAGCCAAGGAGCTTTGCCTATAATTTTTTGGACCCAAAGAAGCTCGTGGTAATACAAAGAACTAAGCATTTCAAATCAGATAAAGGCAAGCCACAATTAAACACATACACAATACACTTAAAAATACTCTATTTACAAACATAAAACTGCCATTAAAATACACCTATAAAACAAATACATCAACAGAATAACAATGAAATTAATATGCATATTTACACTATTGATTAATCACTTAAACATATTTTCAATGACTTTTTATGAAACTATCGAAGAGATTAACCAAGCATTTGCTAAGCTTTCTCGTGATGAAAAAATAAAGCTATTAAAAGCAAATTCAGCAAGAAAAAATGCTGTCGCTATTTTAAGCCCATTATATGGCACCAAAAAAGCTTTTGATTTTTTTGAATATTTTACACCGAATTTAAACATTGAGGACTTTCAACTTTTAGGAGAATCCGATGACTGGGAAACCCTTCCTGCGCTCCCTATTAAAAAAATAATCGAATCCGAAAAATTTCCTCGTCAATGCGCAGAAATCAGTCTAGACCCAGAAATAAATTATTTGCTTCGCCAAAGAAACTTTAATAAAGAAGTTGATGAGCGGATAAAAACAATGAATAACGGCAATGTTTATAAGGTCGCGTGTGGGGCTATTTGTCTTGCTATGGCAGATTGGACATTGAATGAACAAAATACAGATTGGCAAGAAAAAGTGCTTAGCTATCCCTTCTTTGGATTAGGGATATTACCTCATAACTTGGTTAATCATTTCAATAAAATGAGTCATGAAACCAACATTACTATTAAGCACTTAAAAATAAATAATTTTGCTAATTTTATCGATATAACAAAAAATGAATTAAATAAAAATAATCCGATCACTATTCTTCTTCCAATTTCAGCAATCAAACAACATTATGTAAATATCGTTGCCATCAACGACCGAGAACAGGAAATCATTATTTTAGATCCGGCTGGATTTTTGTCGGTCGTTGATTATGACTGGCTCAAAGAGATCATGTGCACCGATATAAGCTGTTCTTCAGGATATGCTTATGGAGCTTGCTCTGTGTTTACTTGGCCTTTATTCAAGATGTTTATATCTTTTGGTCCCTACAATGCCTTTGTTTACCGTTCTCAAAAAGAAAAACTTGATTAAGCTTAGACACTCTCTTTTTAGAGGCTTTTTGAAAGTATTAAGCGAATGGTTTTTGAGAAAATTTTTTTTGTGATGGACAAAAAATCTGCAGCTCATATCCTGCATATTGGCAAAAACTTTGTTGTTCATCACGGAGCAAATTAACCAAAAATGCTTCGTTAAATACTTTCTCTGATTAGCGCAAAAAAATTCCCAAAAACAGTTTCTAACGCATCTGATTCGTGCAAGTTTAATCGCATTCAACAGCAAAATGTTCATCCATTAGAACGTTTGCATAAAGTTCTGCATCTAGCTTGCCATACCATGGTAAATCATCAACTTTAGTTTTTTTGATTGAACAAACTAAAAGGTACTTCAAATATTTGCATAGCTAAAAACGGGGGTTTTTCACTATAAGGTGCAAGCCATTTTTTCATCTCATCAAGCAATGGGTTTAATGGCGGAATTTTTTTGTCAAACTCTTTGGAGTGGCATCGCTCATTAGTACATGTGAAAACAATCCCTTACAACTTTTAGGTATTAATCCTAAAGCTTCTCTACAATGGATAGATACACATGCAGAACATGATGGAGTAACTCTTGAACTTCTTCAGTGGGCAGCAGGAGACCAAAATATTTGCGCAAATGCTCACTATATCCATTGCACAAAAATAAATGAAAACCCGGCCCATCTTGTAAATATGTCTTTTGGAGCTGTGATTAAACCAGAACAAGCTTATCTGGCCAGAAAAATATATCTTCCTATTATCTCCAGCATTAATAATCGGGGAAATGCCATAATAATCGCCTCAGCGGGAAATGACGGAAAAAATGCCGATTTACAATTTCCGGCTTCAGCAACAGGTGTTATCACGGTTGGTTATACGAGAGCCCAGGGTAGAGCAGATAAAGATAGTAATTGGGGCGAAACTGTAGAGATTATGGCACCAGGCGACGATATTTCTGTGGCAAGCAATAATGGCGTAAAAAATGGAATGAATGGCTCTTCATATGCAGCGCCTATAATAACAGGAATTGTTTCACTTATGCGAACGGTATACCCTCTCCTCAATTGGAAGACAGCTGTTTATTTACTGCAATCAACAGCGATACCTATGGATTGTGATGCTTATTGCGTTACTGGGCGCTCAGGGAAACAAAAAGATGCCTGTCAAAAAGCTTGTTGCATTGGTAATAAGCAGGTTTGTACTCCAGGACTAGTAGATGCAGGTGCTGCGGTAAAGGCAGCCAAGAAAACTGCTCAAGAAGGATTGCCTAAGATTGCGCTGATAGATGCCAATAAGTACTGGTGGGCCTTGAACGTAATTTTAAGACAGGTCGTCTAGAAGGAAAGTTGAAACTTTTTAATGTGGGTGGTGCAAAAGGTTCTTATCGTATAAGGGCTGTTCAGGCTAGTGCATCTTTTAATGGCCAAAACGAACTAGAATTCAATTTGGAGGCCAAAGGACATGCAAATGATTCCCTGCTCATTATGCTTAGTGTCAATCCCAATGAAGTAAATAAAACAAAGGAAGTTCAAATTCGTATTGCGAGCCCAGAATCAGGAATAGTAAATACTTTTTCTGACGAACTAATTGTTTACGCAGGGCAGTAGCCAAGATCAAATCTCTAGCAAAAACCAGTCATTTTAGCGTGGCTAATGTGCGACTTGGCTCTTGCTGGGCATTCACCACAATATGGAAGGGCTTTTGAAAAAACCTTTTAAGCTACCCATAAGTTTACTATGGCCTAGCCTTAATTCTATTTACCTCGGCAAGGATATCATTGAGCGATATTTTAATTTGGCTAAACTTATCATCAGTATCGAATAATTTATAACCTTGTTCAGCAAAATTTAAATAGGTTTTTACTTCTTCAAATTTACTAAAGTATTCGTCATTTTTTAGTGAATTATTCAAGAGCACTATTGAAACTTGCTTTGCATTATTTTCTGTGCCGAACATAATCCCTTGGGTAAAAATTAACCAAGCTCTTTGGCCCGCATTATTTTTTATTATGATTCTGCCTTGTTTACGCTCTTCCTCGTTATATAGGTCGGTGGCATATCTTTCTAAACTTAACACCTTGCCAAAAGTATCATCGAATTTTTTCTTAATAGCCATGCTTTGCTCTTTCCATTCGTTATATTTTTTGGCAAGCATTACTACTCCACTAATTACATCAATTTCAGCGGCACTCTTTTTGCTAAAGCTTTGTTTGGTAATTGTATTTATTTCGCTTAGACTAATCCCAGCCAGACCTTTTCTGACTTCTTTCTCTCCATAGATAGATGACAAGCCTAGTTTTTGCTCTATCAGCGCATAGTAAACATAAATGACCAAATACTTTTTCTTTGCTTGAAGGTTTTTCGGTTCTTTCATTGTAAATACATAGTCATAATTTTCACTATACTCAACATAAAAATCAAACAAAAACCCCCTATCTTCTCGATTAATTCTATCCTCTATTAATCGACTTACTGATACCATTTTGCCATTTTGATCAATTGCAAAAGTGGAAGTTAGTTTTTTATCATATGGTTGTAAGGCATTGTTTAATTTTACTTCGTCACTATTTTGTAGGTCACTAAATAATATTTTTTTAACTAAATTTTCTCGGCTATAGACCTCGTTTCCAACGATGACCGAGGGTGTAAAAATTTCAAAAAGTTTTTGTCGGTCTGAATCCTTAAATTCAGTAAACAATTTTTTGGCTGCGTCTTCTTTTTGATTGTAGTCAAAATTATTCAGCACAATTCTAAAATTTTTTGCTCCAACCTTAGTTTTTACCTTAAGAAGGCTGTCTAAATTTCCTTTATTAAAATCTAAAGTTATTCCAAGTTGCTCGGTTATAAACGCGATTACTTCCAAATTTTCAGGGTGCTTAGATGTAGCTAAGTCTTTGATTTTTTCAGCACTTTCAGGGGCGATATAGCATTGTTCACGAGATGAATTAAATATTTTTTTATTTTCATCAATACACTTATCTTTTTCCTGCTTGAGCTTTGCTATTTGAACTGTTTCAGCGCCAAGAATTTCTAGCATTTTTTCAACATAAGGACGTGATATTTTGGCTCCCGTAGAGCTTTGCTTAAAGTCTTTGATTGGTATATTTTGGCTGTTCCGAGACTCTTTTTCACAAGCTGGTAAAGTTAGAAAAAAAACTAACATAATACTAAGTATTAACTGGCGGATAATAAACATCTTGAAGGGGGTCCTAAAATAAAATGGGCTGGCACAACCTAACATAGTCTTTCATGCGCACAAGGAGCTTAGTTATTGAGTATCCTCTGCATCTGATCACATTCTATCTCCAGATTTTACCAAGCTATAGAATCCCTGACCTCACCTAAAGGCCAATACGGCCACACAGTGGTCAACCATGGCTGTTTGAGCACCTTAGAATCTGTTTTGAAAATAATTTTTTATATTTATTGAGCGATTGTAACTGTTTAGCTAAAACGGCTTATAAACAGCGCGATTTTGATTTTCAAAACAGTTTCTTAGTGAATGTGGTTTATTTAAGCCAGCGTGCGCAATTAGCGGAAAGCTTGCGATAAGTATAAATATTTGTATTGGGAATATATCGAGAATAAGCCCCCTGAAAGGATGTATAAGACAAATTGCTAGGAGTACTACAGCCAGAAAGTTTGGGAGGATAAAGTTCCTCTCCATGTTCAATTTTTCTATAAAGATTTAAAAATTCTCCGGGGATATAACGATCAAAAGCATCGGCAAGCTCTTCGATGCTAAAATACTTAGTTCCTCCAGCAGCATCAGCCTGGACTAATAAATCTTTCATTACATCATCCAAGGAGTATTGATGATTAGAATTTTTTCTTATCAACATATTGAGGTTAGCTGCCATAATTTCTCCCTGCTGATAGGGAATATTTTCCAACTCTCTCGTGGAATAACCTTTGCGATAAATGCGATGTACAAGATCTCTCAACTTGGTACGCTTTTGTTTTGAGGTGTAATATTTTTCGAGGCTCGCATCGAGTGTTTTAAAATAGGTTACTTCACTGATCAGGCCAGCTCTATATGCCATGATGCGACCATAGTAATCGGTAAAGCCTTCGCTAAAAAATTTGCCATCAAATCCTCCAGGGACTTGACCTACTTTAATTTTTTTACCTATCCACCCATGCATGAGTTCATGGGAAATGAGCTCTACCATCTCAGGTTTCATAGGACAATCGGAGGGGTAATAAGCCCTAAATGAATTTATGTGAGCAGTTCCACCAAAACGTGCCTCCCGCCTTTGTGAACAACCTGTTCCTAAAGCAACAAAGCTGATGAGAAAATAAGGGAAATTATCATCATTCCAAACTTCGCGCTGTTTTTCCAGTAACCTTGTGACAACTTCTACAAATTGGCTATCACTGATGCGATCCCATTGCCCTTCAAAAATTATATTGACCGGCTGCCCCCTCACGTATTGCTGATAAGCTCGCAGATCAGCTCCGCCAATGTAGACGCTGTCTACCAACTCGTGCGCATTTACTTCAATCTTTTGATTGGTTTTATTGGCACCGAAACTATCAAAGACTTCATAACCAGGGCTGAGATGCCATTCGAACTTCAATGGAATTTTTTTGCCATTAAAAAATGCAATAGGAAATACCAAAGCCATTGTCCCTGCAAATTGAAAATACTTACTGTCGATCATAGGAGCAGAAAAACTTTTAAGCTCTCTAATATCGTCACCATAACCTCTGACAAAATAACGGATGCTTACTTTTCTTCCTGCTGGAGCTATCAAAATTTTTTTATTTTCATATCCAGAAATATCTTCAATACTTCCATCTGATAAAGTATCGAGCAACTCAATCCGATCAAATAGCCTGTTATTTCTAAGAA